>CAZMDV010000546.1:0-1919 GCA_964564875.1 uncultured Salinivenus sp. | reverse complement strand
CTGCTCGGCGTTCTCGCGGATGGCGCACGTGTTGAGGAGCACCACGTCGGCCTCGGCCTCGTCCCGGGTGAGGCCGTAGCCGCTCTCCTCCAGCACCGAGGCCACAATGCCCGAGTCGTTCACGTTCATCTGGCAGCCGTAGGTCTCGATATAGACCTGCTTGCCGCCGGCCGTGGCGTCGTAGCCGTGCTTTACGCGGTCGAGGTCCTCGTCGGCATCATCGGCCTCGCGCTGCCGCACGCGCTCTTCGGAGAGGACATCGAGGTCTTCAATCGGCTCCATGGCTGCAAAACGGTTGGTGGACGAGCGTCCAATGCATAGGGACCGATGTTGCATTCAAGGGAGGGACGAACGTTCCCGGGGTGATGGTTGGAAGGGGGGAAGGTTGAAAGTCGGGAGATTGAAAACTATAGAGGCGACCGTTCGAGGATGCGGGGAAGGGACTTTGCAGGGAAAGTGACCGCATGCGTCGGGCTCGCGTTGCGGGGCAGGTGTCAGGGGCGCGGGCGTCCATGTCTCGAGCCGCCGGGCAAGGTGTCGAGCGGGCTCGTCGCCTCCTTGCCGCTCTGCTCCAGGACGTGGACGTACTGCAGGGTGGACGTACTGCATGGTGGGTGCGCAGCTGCTCATGTCCCAGCAGCTTCTGGAGGGTGCGCACGTCGGTGCCGTCCTTCAGCAGATGCGTGGCAAAGAAGTGGCGTAGGGTGTGACAGGTGGCCTGCTTCTCAATCTCCGCCGCGTCGGCGGCCGTTTTACGGCCCGGCCTGCACTCGATCGGCGTCCTCGCGGCGGTGGGGCTGGGCACGACCCCGCTCGCAGCGGTCGTCTTCCTGTCCGCCCTACTGCAGTGGCGGGAAGATCGGAATCGTACGCCGGCGGATGTGGGAACAGGCGTCGAGTGGGAGGAGTCTTGATGAGCGCGCTTCGTCGAGCGTGGAGGTCGAGTCCGTGGAGAGGACTGAGAAGCTGGTATGTTGATTTTCCCTCGTCAGAGGGGCACCCTCTCGGACCTGCCGGGGAAGATCCGAGGACGCTCGGACGGGAGGCCGGGCGGATCGACGGCGGCGGGGGCCCGTTCGTGATTCCTCACACGCATCGTTTCCGGGGGCTTCCCGGCCCTGCCCCACCGACACGACGGCCGACACGGCAACGCCCCGCTCCATCGCCCCGGTCGTGTCGGCGCCGCCTTTTTCCGCTGACCTCGGCCTCCGCCATGATTCCGGACGAGCTCTTCGAAAAGATTCGCCGCCTGGAGATTCGTGCGCGTGGAGTGGTCGAGAGCGTTTTTCAGGGCGAGTATCAGTCCGCCTTCAAGGGCCGCGGCATTGAGTTCGCGGAGGTGCGGCCCTACCAAGTGGGCGATGACATCCGCAACATCGACTGGAACGTGTCGGCGCGGATGGACGAGACGTACGTCAAGGTCTACGAGGAGGAGCGGGAGCAGACCGTCATGCTATGCGTCGACGTGTCCGGGTCGGAGAACTTTGGCTCGCAGGGCAAGCTGAAGCGGGACGTGGCCGCCGAGATCTGCGCGGTCATCGCCTTCAGCGCCATCCAGAACAACGACACGGTGGGGCTGCTTCTGTTCTCGGACGAGGTGGAGCGGTTCGTGCGGCCGGGGTCGGGGCGCCGGCACGTGCTCCGGTGCATCCGTGAGCTGTTCACGACCGAGCCCGCGTCGATTGGGACCGACATTGCCGGAGCACTCCGGCGTGTCCTTCGCATCCTGCAGCGCCGGTCGATCCTCGTGCTGGTGAGCGACTTCTTCGATGCCGACTATGCCTCGATGCTGGGGGCCGCCGGGCAGCGCCACGACACCATCGGGATCGAACTGCGGGACCCCCGGGAGGAGGAACTCCCCCCTGTGGGGCTGGTTGATCTGACCGACGCCGAGACGGGGGAGACGGTGACGGTCGACG
>CAZMDV010000545.1:0-1921 GCA_964564875.1 uncultured Salinivenus sp. | reverse complement strand
GCCCCGCTGCCGTAGGCCCGGTCCGCCAGGGTCGAGTCCAGGACGAACGGATTGGCCACATTGTCCTGGTAGCTCGCCTGAATCAGATTGCGCCGCATCTCCGTCGCGTCCACCGGGTCCTGCGCGTGCCAGTCGAGCAGCGTCTCCCGCTGCTCATCAAAAAACGAGAAGTTGGCCCGGTTCGGATAGATCGTCACGAAGTAGAAGGCCGCCCGGGCCACGTCCCCCTTCACGCTGTGCCGCGGCTCAAACGTCTGTCCACTCAGCAGCTCACTCCAGAGCGGCCTCTCATCTACTGAAGGCGGGCTGTTCTGCACCTGATCCTCGAAGTACCACGTGTCGGTGTCCGCATCGGGGATCTCACCGAAGGGAAAGTTGCTCCGAGCCGAGTTGACCTCCTGGCGCGCCGGCACCAAAATGTGCAGGTCGCTGGTCGCCGGCTCCTCCCCCGCCCCCTGGCTCTGGGGCCACGTGTGCTCGTTGTTGATGCCCTTGTTGCCCGCAATCACACTCGGGTCGCCCTCCGAAGGGTCAACCTCGACCTTGAAGCCGCTGTACTGCCCCTCTACTGTATCTGCCTCTTCATTGTAGACGACGGCGTACATCGAGTCCCGCGCAAGGTCGTCCCCCAGCGGGCGCGGGTCCGCGAACTGCTGCTGGAGCGCGTCAATGAGCACATCGCCGCTATCGCCCTCGGCAATCGTCAATTGGACGTCGGGCTCGTCCAGCAGCCAGAGCGTAAACCGCTGCGGCCGGGCGATCGCGCCGTCGCTCGACCCGAGCACCACCTCCAGACGCTCCACGCCTTCGTCGGTTCCGTCGTCGATCGGGTCCAGGGAAAGCGTTTGTGGGGGTGGGTCGTCGCCGGAGAACGTGAACGTTTCCGAGCCACTGAAGCCGCCCACGTCCCCGGCGTCCGCCGTGCTGCCGTCGCCGACTGTTGCGGTCACGGATACGTCGTCGCCGCTCTCCGTGGCGAAGGCCTTCACGTCGATCTCCACGGTCCCGCTACCCTCCTCCGCCTGCACGAACGGTCGTCCGAACCCAAACGAGCGGACGGGCTGCACGTCCGACGATTGGACGGGGATGAGCTGATACTGGCCGTTGAATTCCCCAACGACACCCGTATACTCGAACACGCCATTCGGAATGGGGTCGCTGATGACGTTCGATTCTCCAGAACCCTGGACGCGGAACGTGAGGCTGCTTCCCACCAAGGTGGAGGCGTCCACCGTATCAATGACGGGATAGGACGTATCCTCGACGAACGTGCCCGTTGCCTTCACAAAATCGAGGCCCGCGACCTGCACCAGCTCCGACTCGTAGTCCTCGCCGTTGGTTCGGAGCGTGGCCAGTTCTACGTCCTGCGGGGGCGGGACGGACCCCTGCCCCTGAATGGCAAAGTCGTTCAGATCCCCTCCGTTGACCTGCAGCAGGCCGTTGAACTCCGACAGGGTGCCGCTGACCTGAAGCTGCGTGCCCGGCTGGATGGCGCCAGTCTCAATGGAGTCGCGGAAGTCTCCGCTTGTCTGGCGGACGACGAGGCCGCTGGCCCCGGTGGGGCCGCTCTCGTCCTGAAAGCGCGCGAAATCGCCAAAGGCGCGGGTCACGGTGCCCTCCACCGTGACTGTCGAATCGACTCCCTTCTCGCGGGCCTGATTGATCGTGATGGTCTGGGCGTTCGCGGGAACAGCGAGGAAGAGGCAAAGGACGCCCAGGGTGAATCCCCCGAGGGTCCGGGTCAGGGTCGTCATCGAAGACGTGAAGTCGAGTGAATGCGGGACCCACGGCCCGCGGGCTTGACGCAAACCCCCTGTGCGGGTAATGCGCTCTGTCTGTTCAGAGCGACGAAAGCGGCCTTTCGGCGATTCAGAACCCCTTCGCTAACATTACTGGATGTCACTGGGCTGGACCGGGATGA
>CAZMDV010000544.1:0-1932 GCA_964564875.1 uncultured Salinivenus sp. | reverse complement strand
AGCCGTCGGCGGTGATGTGGGTGAGGTCCTCCACCGGGACGATGCGCGCCTTGCCGCGGCCCTGTACGGCGATGCGTTCGAGGTAGGGCTCGTCGGAGCTGCTTTCCTCTTCGAGCAGCGCGGGGTCGCGTTCCCGGAGGAGGCGGAGGAGCCGGTCCGAAATCGCGTCTTCCTCCTGGCTGGCGATCTGCTCGCGGGCCCGCCGCAGAGCCTGCCCGAAGCGTTCGTCGTCGAACGGCTTCAGCAAATAGTCTACCGCTGCAAGGTCGAACGCTTTGATGGCGTACTGGTCGTACGCCGTGACGAAGACGGTCATGGGCATCTGACCCTGCCCGATTTCCTCGATCACGTCGATGCCGCTCATGCCGGGCATCTGCACGTCGAGGAAAACGAGATCGGGCGCCTGTTCGCGAATCGCGTCGACCGCCTCGGGCCCGTCCTCCGCGTCGCCGACGACGGTGACGTTGGGGGTGTCGTCGAGCAGCTCATGGAGCCGTTCGCGGGCCAGCGGCTCGTCGTCCACAATGAGTGCGCGTATGGGGGAGGCGTCGTCGAGCATGGCCGGGGAGAAGGTGGGCACAAAGGGGCGATCAGTCGGCGTTCGCTGCGGCGGCCGATGCGGTGAGGGTCTGTGCGCCCGAGGCCGTATAGAGGGACGTGCTCGTGTGGTACGGAAGGCGGAGCACGGCGCGCGTGCCGCCTTCCTCCACCGGTTCGAGCCACAGGGCCTGGTCGTCCCCGTACAATTCGCGAAGACGAGCGCGCACGTTGCGCAGCCCCAGGCCCTCCTCCTGCGCCTCCTGCAGGCCGGGGCCGTTGTCCGTCACCGATAGTACGAGCATGTCGCCCTCCCGGCAGCCGTGCACCTCAATGTGTCCCACGCCGCGCACCTGACTGGCCCCGTGCTTGATGGCGTTCTCGACGAGGGGCTGCAAAATGAGGTTTGGCACCTGGGCATCGTACAGCTCGGAGGGGACGTCAACCTCCGTGTCGAGCCGGCCTTGGAAGCGAATGGACTGGATCTCGAAGTAGTCGTCGAGGAATTCGAGCTCCTGGGAGAGGGGCACCTCCTGGGGCGCCTCCTCGTCGAGCACGTGGCGCAGCAGCTCACTGAGCCGTGCAATCATCCGGCGAACGCCGGCCGGGTCCCGGTCCACGAGCGTGCTCACCGCATGCAGCGTATTAAACAAAAAATGCGGATTGAGTTGCATGCGGAGCGCCTCCAGGCGCGCCTCCGTGAGCTGCGCTTCGAGCGCCTCGGTCCGTTCTTCCAGCCGTTCGGCCTCCTCCTGCCGCGCCTTCTGCTGAAAATAGTAGCTTCGGGCAAAGCCGGCCATCAGGATGACGAGATAGATGGCCAGCTCGTCGGTGAACCAGAAATTACTGAGGGCCCGAGCGATATCCATCGAGCGTTCCCCCAGTCCGGCCGCGACCGCATCCTCAATCAGGTCGACTGCGAGTGCGACCGTGAAGGCCGCCGCCGCGTGCACCCCGATGTTTCGGGCCACTGTCGTTCGCTTCGTGTCGGCGGGCTCCACGACCGGAAGGGCCTCGGCAAACCAAAAGACGAACGGAGTGAACAGGGCCCACAGGCTGTATTCGACCAGCTCCGCGATCGTTCGGGCCCAGTGGATCTCTTCGGAGGCGTCTCCGAGCACGCTTTGCCCCACTGAGAGTAGGACGACGATTGCCCAAAAGGCGGCAATCATCCCCCACTCCAGGCGGCTCGGCCAACTGGATCCCGAACGGTCTGTCATCGGAGGATTGAACTCGAAAGGGAAGAGTGGTCAGTGGACACGAGCCGGCCGTGGACCTGTTCGGGGCGAAGCGAATAGTCGTTCCGGAAGCGGGCAATCGGTCATCCCGTACCCCGCGAGGCTCGTCCTCGGCGTTTCCCGTCGTGGGGACCGCGGACTATCGGTAGTCGCCCCG
>CAZMDV010000543.1:0-1936 GCA_964564875.1 uncultured Salinivenus sp. | reverse complement strand
AACGGGCCAGATAACGTAGGCACTGTTGAGGAGAGGTGCAGCCAGCCGCTCATCGAACTCTCCACTATACCCGATGTTATAACATTTGTAATCACAAAGACATCGATCCACGAATCCTACCATGCCGCAAGAGACCACGATCCGCCGCATCGGAAACTCGTCGGGACTCACGATCCCGAAGGACCTTTTGGACCGGCAGCATCTCGAAGAGGGCGACCAGGTGCACCTCGTCGAGACGGACGAAGGGCTCCTCATTACGCCCTACGATCCCGATTTCGAGGACGCGATGGAGGCCTACGAGGAAGGAGCCAAGAGCTACCGCAACGCCCTCCACACGCTTTCTGACCAGTAGCCTCCGTGCCTGCAATGGACGATCCTCGTTGGCTCACCCGAAAAGTCGTCGATGCGATTCACGATGATCAGTTGCAGCAGCACGGAGGCCTTCCCGGCGTCCGGGACGAAGGAGCGGTCGAGTCGGCGCTCGCCCGCCCGAAGCATCTCCAGACGTACGGAGACGATCCGAGCATCGCGCGGCTCGCCGCCGCGTACGGCGTGGGCCTCGCCCGCAATCACGAGTATCGCGACGGCAACAAGCGGACCGCCTTCATGGCCATGTACGTCTTCCTGCGACTCAACGGCCAGCGGATCGACGCTGAGGAGACCACCGTCGTCGACTTGATGAAGGCGGTGGCTCAAGGCGACTGCGACGAGGACGAGCTCACGGCGTGGCTCGAGGAGCACACGGTCCCCCCCACAGCCTCCGGACCCTGATCCCCCAACACCCTACTCGCTATTCGGCACCGGCTCGTCCGTGAGTTGCTTCAGCGCGTCGTCGAGCGCCCATTTGAGCATCACGCCGGTGTGGCGGTAGCGGATGCGGCCCCGCTTGTCGATCAGGTACGTGCGGGGGACCACCTCACCCGGAAAGTGGCGAGCCGCCACGGACGGGTTCGCGATCTGGGGAAAGTTGACGCCCTGTTCCTCCACGAACGGCCGCACCGCCGCGGCCCCATCGCGGTCCACCGCAATGCCGACGAACTGCACGCCCTCGTCGCGAAACGAGTCCTGCAGGTCCACGAAGCCGGGCATCTCCACGCGGCACGGCGCGCACCAGGTGGCCCACACATTTACCACCACGACCTCCCCGCGGTGGTCGGCGAGCCGGAAGCGGTCGCCCTCCAGCGTCTTGGCCACCACCTCGGGGGCCGGGCGCTCCTTCTCGGAGAGGTCAATGCTCGGCATGTACTGCTGGTAGGCGTAGAGGCCCACCACCAGGAGCACGGGCCAGTGCCAGTAGCGCGTCACGTAGGTCCACGCCGTGTCCCAGACGGACGCGGAGGCGTCGGGTGCGGGATCAGGCATCGGGAGAACGTGCTCATTCGGGGACTGCGACCAGCCATGTCCGACGGCTATCCGCCCGATGAGGTTTTTTCCAGCAGCGCCTCCAGCCCCGGCCGGAGCATCGATTCGGTCGCCATGCCCGGAATGTGTCCCTGAATGGTGCCGCCCGGCCCGATGATGAACGTCTTCGGGAGCCCCCGCACGCCGCCGTACTTCTTCGCAATACGACCGTCCCCCAGGCCCACGGGATAGTTGATGTTCATCTTGTCGGCGAAGGCCCGGACCTCCTTCGGGCCGGCGCTTCGCTCCAGGGCCACGCCAACGAATTGCAGTCCCTGATCCCCCAGTTCGCGCTGGAGCTTTACGAACGTCGGAATCTCTTCGCGGCACGGCGGGCACCATGTGGCCCAGAAGTTGAGTACCACCACGTCTCCCCGGTGCTCCTCAAGGCGAAAGGGGTCGCCGTTCAGGGTTTCGAGGGCAAAGTTGGGCGCCTCGTCCGAGTTCATTTCGGAGGTCGCCCATTGCGGCGCCGGCTCCGATTGAAACGCCGTGCCGATGCCCACGAGGGCACCCCCGACGAGTGCGCCGGCAA
>CAZMDV010000542.1:0-1938 GCA_964564875.1 uncultured Salinivenus sp. | reverse complement strand
CTCACCCGGATGATTCCGATCCAATCCATTCGGCAGAGCGGCGTGATGGTGCGGCTGTGGGGCTCGCTGGGATACCGGCACCCGGAGGCCAGCCTCCGCCCGGTCACTCCGTGGACGGACGGCGCGGAAGAACAGGTCGAGGTGGGCGTCTCGGTCCGCCGCATCCTAGGCATCTTCTCGTTCGATGTGGGCTTTCGCGTCGAGGGAGACGCGGGCCAAAAAGTCGGGGTGGAAGTTCTTCTCTGACGCTCGCGCCTCCGGCGAGCAACCCGGACTACCATGGAATGCGCTCCCGGTCGCGGAAGAAGCCCCCGCTCGGCCCGTCCGCGGGGAGGGTCGCCAGCCAGAGGGCCGTGTCAGCCCCCTCCTCGGGCGTCCGTGGGGCTTCCTCCCCGCCCATGCGAGTATGCACCCAGCCCGGGCACATCGAGTTCACCTTCACGTCGGGGCCAGCGGGGAGTGCGTCGTAGAGCGTCCTGGTGAGAACATTTAGGGCGGCCTTCGACGCGGCGTAGGCCGCATGACCATGGTCGAGCCCCTCGCCGAATGAGCCGGAGCCAGACGACACGTTCACGACGCGGCCGTACCTCCGCTCGATCATGTCCGGCACGAACGTCTTCACGAGCAGCCACGGCCCCCGCGTGTTGACGGTCCAGGCCCGGTCGAGCTGGTCGATGGTGGTCTCCAGCGCATCGGCCTCCGGGTAGACGCCGGCGTTGTTCACGAGCACGTCGACCGTCACGTCGTCGGCCGCCAGGCGCTCCGCGCAGGCCGCAATCGAGGCGGTTTCGATCACGTCGAGTTGCTCCACCCGCACCGATCCGCCGCGCCCTCGAATCGACGCTGCGGCCCCTTCGCCCCGGTCCTCGTTGCGGGAGCCCATCACGACGTCCAAGCCGCGGTCGGCGAGTCCTTCGCAGATGGCGAGGCCGATGCCGCGGTTGCCGCCGGTGACGAGGGCAGTTCGTTGGGAGTCCATTCGAGTGGGAACCGTTGTCCGCAGATTGTTCGATTTTCTCGAATGACGTTCAGGACCCCGAGTTCGGAAAAGGTCTGAGAAATGGGACCACGGTAACGGTTCAACGGTGTGACAGAAACGCCCCGATCGGCTCTCGGAACGACGGAAAGGCCCCGGTCACGTTTCACTCCTCACGCACCACGACACCATGCAAGCCTCCGACCTCCTCGTCGCCTGCCTCGAACGTGAAGGCGTAGAGCATGTCTTCGGCCTGCCGGGCGAAGAGATGGAGGACCTCCTCTTCTCGCTCCGCGACTCGGACGTCACCTTCGTCCCCACCCGCCACGAGCAGGGCGCCGCCTTCATGGCCGACGTGCACGGCCGCCTCACGGGCGAGGCCGGCGTGTGCCTTGCCACCCTCGGCCCCGGGGCCACCAACCTGCTCACGGGCGTGGCCGACGCGCACCTCGACAAGAGCCCGCTCGTCGCCATCACCGCGCAGGGCAGCCTGGAGCGGCTCCACCAGGAGAGCCACCAGGCGATCAACGTCCTCGGCATGTTCGAGCCCGTGACGAAGTGGAATACCCAGCTCGACGACCCGGAGATCATCCACGAGTCGGTACGAAAGGCATTCAAGCAGGCCGAATACGAGAAGCCCGGCGCCACGCACCTGGAGCTTCCCGAGGACGTGGCGGCCGAGGAGGCCGACGTAGAGCCCCTTCCCGCCCGCGATTCGGTTCCTTTCGCCGCCCCCAATCCCGAGGCCCTCGACCGCGCCGAGGCGCTGCTCGCCGACGCGGATCGGCCCCTCGTCATCGCCGGGAACGGCGCCGTGCGCACCCGCGCTGCCCAGCCACTCCGCACGCTCGTCGAGTGCACCGACCTCCCGGTTGTGTCGACGTACATGGGCAAAGGGGCGGTGTCGGACGCCGATCCCCACTCGCTGATGACCCTCGACTCGGGGGACGGGGGCGAGGCCG
>CAZMDV010000541.1:0-1943 GCA_964564875.1 uncultured Salinivenus sp. | reverse complement strand
AACGCGGGCCTGTTCAACTATCCCGTCCTGCAGGCCGCCGACATTCTCGCGTATGGGGGATCCCTCGTGCCCGTGGGCGCCGACCAGAAGCAAAACCTGGAGATGGCTCGCGACCTGGCGCGCCGATTCAACAACCGGTTCTGCCCGGACGACGCGCCGCTCTTCCCGATTCCTGAACCTCACATCCTGGACCACGTGGCCGTGGTGCCCGGCACCGACGGACGCAAGATGTCGAAGAGCTACGACAACACCATCGGCATCTTCGATGAGGGGGACACGCTGGAGGAGAAGGTCATGAGCATCGTCACCGACTCGACCCCGCTCGACGAGCCCAAAGATCCAGCGTCCTGCAACGTCTTCGCCTTGATCGAGCTATTTGCGGACGAAGACACAGAGCAGGAAATCGCCGAGCAGTACCGTGCGGGCGGCTACGGCTACGGCCACGCCAAGCAGGACCTCCTGGGCCTCATCGAGGACCACTTTGCGGAGGCCCGAGCTCGACGCACGAAGCTCGCCCAGCGGCCCGACTACGTCCGCGACGTGCTGCGGGAGGGCGCCAGAGACGCGCGGGCGAAAGCTGAACCCATTCTCGAACAGGTGCGTGAGGTGACAGGATTGGTGCGCACTCGTTGACGCTCGCGCTTAAGGGCGGAGGGGTGGAAGGATGAAGGTCTAGAGGTGCGCCGAGCCCAACATCCATCCATGAGGTTCCGACACGGTCTCTGACTCCGAAGAACTTCGGATTTACCAGCACTCCTTCCAGGCCGCGAAGACGTTCAAAGCACTCAGCGGACTGGCCTGACCCTGAAAAGTATGCGTCGACCGATCAGATTCGTCGATCATCCCGCTCTGTCTGTGCGAACATCGCCAAGGCCTGATTCAAGCAGCGGTAGCCCGATCATATCGTGGGCAAACTCAGCGACGCGAGCAGCGAGGCCGCGAAGACGATCGTGCGGATTGGTTTTGCGGAGGAATACGGCTACCTCGACAAAGAGATGGCGTCTGAGCTCGAGAACCGGTACCGACAAGCAATTGGTGAACTGGCAAAAATGATGAGCTCCAGATCCGTGGTGCGGTCCTTCCAATGAGTTCAGCGAGCCTGAACTCCTGTACGACGTTCCAGAGCAAAGCGTCTGACCTCGACAACATCCATCCCTCTACACTCCCATCCTTCTAGACCGATGATTTTAATCATCGACAACTACGACTCGTTCACCTACAACCTCGTCCACCTCGTGGGGGAGCACACCGACGACCTGGAGGTGATTCGGAACGACGACAAAACCATCGCCGAGGTGGCGGCCCTGGACCCGGACGGCATCCTGATCTCTCCGGGCCCCGGGCATCCGGCCGACGCCGGCCTCACCGAGCCCGTCATTGAGGAGCTCGGGGCCGACACGCCGATCCTCGGCGTGTGCCTGGGCCACCAGGCGATCGGGGAGGTCTTCGGCGGTTCCATCACGCAGGCCGACGAGTTGATGCACGGCAAGACAAGCCCCGTTCACCACGAGGGGACGACGCTCTTCGACGACATCGATCCGTCTTTCGAGGCGACCCGGTACCATTCCCTCGTCATCGACCCGGACACCTTTCCGCACGACGAACTGGAGGTGACAGCGTCGACCACGGAGAACGACACGATCATGGCCCTTCGTCACCGCACGCACCCCCTCTATGGCATTCAGTTTCACCCGGAGAGCGTGATGACGCGGGCCGGGCCCACGATCATCGAAAACTGGCTGTCGGTCGTGGCGAATCACGCCCCGATGGCACCCGCCCAGTAACGCCCTAGCACTTCCATTGACACCCCTGTAGCCTGACCGTGGACGCGTACCTTCAGACCATTGCCAACGGCGACCCGCTGTCTCGCCCGGAGGCCGAAGCGGCGATGGCCGACATGATGAACGGGTCGGCCCGCGACGAGCACATCGCCGCCCTCCTCA
>CAZMDV010000540.1:0-1948 GCA_964564875.1 uncultured Salinivenus sp. | reverse complement strand
GGGGCCACCTCGCCGGTCTGTCCCGCGATGACACCGCCGACCTCCGCGACCTGGCGTCGGTACTGCTCCACGCTCAGGTCGGTGCGGAAGCCGGGAATGGACTCCAGCTTGTCGAGCGTGCCGCCGGTGTGGCCGAGGGCGCGGCCGCTGAGCTTGGCGACGGGGACGCCACAGCTCGCGACGAGGGGCACCAGGATGGGCGACACCTTGTCCCCCACCCCGCCGGTCGAGTGCTTGCCCACCTTGGTGCCGGACACCTCCGACAGATCGATGTGGGTGCCGGACTGCAGCATGGCGTCGGTCAGCGCGGCGGCCTCCGCGGCCGAAAGCCCATTCAGGTACGCCGCCATCAGGAAAGCGCTCATCTGATAGTCGGGCACCGCCCCATTCGTGTAGGCGTCAATAAAGGCCTTCAGATCCGTGTCGGACAGCGTCTGTCCGTCGCGCTTCGCGGCGATGAACTGGACAGGATCGAGATCACTCATTGATGTCGTTGGAACGTTGGCAGGTTGAACGTCGGAACGCTGGCGTCCCCCTTCCCCCATGCCGCATCCTGCGGAAGAACGCTCAACGAAAAACGTTCAACGTTCCACCCTCACGTTCCAACGCAAAAACAAAAAGGCCACCCGCTCGGCACAGGTGACCCGTTCGAGTCTTCGGAATGTGAAAGAAACTACTCCTCGGCCTCGTCTGCCTCTTCTTCGTCGTCTTCGTCGAGGCCGTACCGGCGGTTGAATTTCTCGACGCGGCCCGCCGTATCCACAAATTGGCGCCGACCGGTATAGAACGGATGGTTCGAGGAATCGATCTCGGACTCGTACACGTCCTCGTCCATCGTGGACCGAGTCGTGATCTCGCTCCCGTCCGCCAGATTGATCGTGACTTCGTCGTACTCGGGATGGAGGCCTTCTTTCATGACGGTGCGACAGATTCAGTCGTGCATTTGCGTTGGAAGGAATGTCGGCAGCGATACACGATGCGCGCCCCCGGAAGTTTCGGGACGCAGCGACCGTGTGGCGTGAAGAAGCAGCAAGGGCCGAACGAATCGCTCAGTAGTGCCCGGTCGGAGCTACGTTCTCAACCTCGATCCGGTGCGATTCATGAGTTGCCCCCCGGAACTGAACCGTGAGCCGGTCGCGTTCGGCGTCATACTGCCAGTCCTTTCCCTGTCCTGGGCGTGAACGCCGAACCAGTGCCTCCCCATTGAGCCGCACTTGATTCGGCATCTCGGGAACGCGATGTACGTGTACGCGGACAGTACGTGCCCTAGGCTGCCCCGCGTAGGTGCCCACCGCGGCCCCGATTGACACTGAAAGGTCCAAGATTCCGTCGTCCTGGGGATCGAGGCGCTGTGTGAGATCAGTGACCGCGTATGCGCCGTCCTGGTAGTTCAGGGTTCGGCCATCGTCTTCATAGAGCGAGAAGGAGCCGGTGCGGCCCGAATCCGGGTAAATTTCCAGATCGAGGGTGTCCGTCGGCTGGGCCGCCGTGTGGAGCGCCACCGGTCGCATCGGCAGAATTGCCCCGCCCTTCACAAAGAGCGGGATCTGGGCGAGCGGGGCGTCGACGGTGACGGTGTGCCCCCCCTCCACCGCCTCATCGGTCCAGTAGTTGATCCAAGTGCCCTCGGGCAGCGTCACGGAGCGAGTCCGGGCGCTGTCCCGCAACACCGGGGCCACGAGGAGCGACTCGCCGAAAAGGTACGAATGCTCCACCTCGTGCAGCCGCTCGTCGGACGGATCGGCGAAAAAGAGCGGCCGGACGAGGGGCATCCCGGTGCGGTGATTCTGCCACGCGAGCGTGTACAGGTACGGCATGAGCCGGTAGCGGAGGCGGATCACCTCCCGCGTGATCTCTTCTGCGCGCTCCCCATAGCGCCAAGGCTCGGTCGGCTTATCGCTTCCATGTGGGCGCATCGTGGGAGAGAGGGCACCCTGTTGCATCCATC
>CAZMDV010000539.1:0-1961 GCA_964564875.1 uncultured Salinivenus sp. | reverse complement strand
GGGGCACATGTACGTGCGGTACTTCATGTGGAACTTCGCGGGCCGGGCCAGCGACGTACAGGACGCGCCGTGGATGACGGGCATTCCGGGGCTCGATCAGCACGTCAAACCGGCCAGCAGCCTTCAGACTCCCAGCGAGAAGGAGTCGCGAAACGTCTATTTCGCGCTTCCGCTCCTGCTGGGCCTGTTCGGTGCGTTCTACCACTTCAGCCGCGACTGGCGACGGGCGTTTAGCGTGTTTGTCCTGTTCTTCATCACAGGCATCGGCATCATTATCTATTTGAATCAGACGCCGATGCAGCCGCGCGAGCGGCACTACTCCTACGTGGGAAGCTTCCTCGCCTTCAGCCTGTGGATCGGGATCGGGGCTGGCGGCATTCTGCAAATGATTTACGAGTCCGTGCAGGAGGCCCTCTCGAACACCGCCCAGCTGGCCTCCCTGCTCGGCACGGGCCTTCTCGTCTTCCTGGCCGTCCCGGGGTGGATGGCGCTGGAGAACTACGGCGACCACGACCGCTCTGGCAACTATGTGCCGCGCGACTACGCGTACAACATGCTGAACAGCGTCGCGGAGAATGGCATTTTGTTCACGAACGGCGACAACGACACCTATCCGCTGTGGTACCTCCAGACCGTGGAAGGAGTGCGGAAGGACGTGCGCGTCGTGAACCTGTCGCTGCTAAACACCACGTGGTACGTGCGCCAGCTTAAAAACGAGGCCGCGTACGAGTCGGAGCCCTTGCCCATCTCGTTGTCGGAAGACCAGATCGACGAACTCGGCTATCGGCGATGGAAGCCGAAGCAGGTGAAGCTGCCCGTAAACACCGACGAGCTTCGTTCGAGGCTCAGCGAATATCTGCCTGACTCGTCCAGCTCTGCGACCCTCGAGAGCCCGATGACATGGAAGCTGGAAGGGCGCCCCTTCCGGAAAGACACGTACATGCTGCAGACGGCCGACGTGACCGCCTACAACATGCTGCGGACCAACGCCGAAAATGGATGGAAGCGGCCGATCCACTTTGCCGTCACGGTGGCCCGCTCGGGACGGCTCAATCTCGACAACTACTTTCAGTTGGAAGGTCAGACGTACCGCGTTCTTCCCATCAAGCACGATCAGCCCCTCGGGCGGGTCATTCCGGGCCTGACCGACGAGCGCATGTCGCAGTTCCGGTTCACGGATCTCGGCGACCCGAACAAATATTACAACAAGTGGGCGCGGCGCATGGTGGACGGATATCGACTCCATTTCTCCAACACGGCCGAGCAACTAGAACGCCACGGCCACTCGGAAACCGCTGAGCGACTGCTGACCGACTTTACGGAGTCCGTCCCCTTCTCCACGATCCCGGCCGAAATGCCATCGCTGTTCTCCATGGCCCAGGCCTTCCGGACCCTCGGCAACACTGAGAAGGTGGCGGAGCTTCTGAAGGACGCCGAACCGCTCGTCCTGACCCAGCTCCGGACGACGAGCTCGCGACGGGAGTTTAGCCGCGCCCTCCAGTATGCGGGGCAGATTCGCTCTTCATATCTTGAGGCGAACAGGACGGACGCGAAGGAGACGTTCGACGCGAAGGTTGAGGAGGTCCTGTCCGACGCACCGTTCCGGGTCCCCGCGCGGCTCCGCCGGGCGTACGGCCTTGCGAGCGACACGTCGGACGGGGCGATGCAGTCCCCGAACGTGATGCCGCAACCGGATGGACAGCCCTCCCGCCAGTCGCAACCCCCCTCGTCGCCCCCGAACTAGCGAACGAGGACGGGGACTCCGACGGCGGACCTCCGCGTTCCACGGGGCGGCGGTCTGTGTCGCCTTGTGCCACCTCGTTCCGCGGCATTCACATCTCAACGACGGCGGCCCCTTCGCATCGTTCTGCAGGGACAGAATTTCGGGTGCCCGTCTCTCTTTCCCCCTTCACCCGTGCGGTCCCGACCTCCGTCCTATGGTCAGGGGCCGCTGAGCCCCC
>CAZMDV010000538.1:0-1962 GCA_964564875.1 uncultured Salinivenus sp. | reverse complement strand
CCGACAGCACGAAGCGGTCGCGGTTGGGCCAGTCGGGATTGTTGGGGTTGTGCTTGAGGAAGCGATCCCAGAGCACGTAGGCCATCGGGGCCGCGCCGAGCGGCATGCCGGGATGGCCGCTGCCGGCGTCCTCGACGGCGTCGGCGGCCAGGAAGCGAAGGGTGTTGATGCAGCGTTCGTCGAGAGATGGGTCGGGCATAGTGCGTCGGGCGAGCATTCGAAGGGAGGTACACGAATCATCCCGTCGAGGCGGGATCAGGTCTTTTCGATCCGACTGTACGTAGCCCCGGGGAGGCATTCGTTACAGCACGCGCCTACGTTCGCCGGATCGAAGACATCGACAACTCCCCAATGTCTGTGAAATTTTTCCGACGTGCCGCTCCCCCCGGAATGGAGCTAGTCAAAAGATTTCGAGGCTGACGTAGCGTCCTGGATTCTCCTCGAAGTTCTTGAGGAGGCGGTTGAGACGAAGCGAAAGGGTGTCCGCACGATGGTACAGGCGTGGATCGTTGAGGAGGCGGCCCGCCGTGCCGCGCCCCTCGCGCAGGTCCGCCAGAATCGCCTCCAGGTCATCTGCACTTCGTTCGAGCGACTGTGCTGTGCGGCGCGTATGATGGAGCGTCCGTTCGGCGTCCTGCACGGCCTGCCCCAGCGTGTCCCGGTTGCTGGAGGCAACTACCTGCAGGGTGCTGACGAGTGTGTCCAGAGAGGCGGAGGTCTGTTCGAGGTGAGAAATGGTACTCCGCATCCGGTCTTGCTCGCCGTCCACAAGCGCCTCGATGTCCGCCGAGGTCGAGCGGAGGTTGTCGATGGTCTGCTGCACCGTTGTGCCGGAGCCCCCGAGGACGCTCTGAACGTTCTCAAACGTGCCGGCGGCCTCTGTGAGCACGCTGTCCACGCGATCGGCAATGGGCACCGCCCGCTCGCGAAGCTGCCCGATTGTGTTCTCGTTCGTGGTCGCAATCTGCGCGCCGTCGGACAACAGATCTCCCCCTGCGTGTTGCTGCAACGAGATGCGCACGTCGTCGAGCGCCGAGAGGCCGCTGACCGATGCCGTCGTTCCCTCCGTCAGTTCCACGTCCTCCCGAATCTGCATGCGGACCCGGACGCCTTCGTCTGCCGTGCCCAGCTCCACGTCCTCCACGCGCCCGACGGAGATGCCCCGAATCGTGACGGGCGTGCCCTCCACCACGCCGCCTGCCGCCTCAAAGTTTGCCGTCAGCACGTACCCGTCTCCGAACAGGGAGACGCCCTGCAGGAACCGGACTCCTCCCACCAGTAGCAGAAGCGCCACGACGGCGAGGATGCCGATGCGGATCTCATTCCAGAAGCGTTCTTCTTCTTTTTCCTCGGTCCGATCTGTACTCATGGCGTGAGCGAAGCGCGTCGAAAGAGCGAGAAGAGTAGAGGGCGTGGACTGCTACACGGTATTTTTTGCCTGAAAGCGATCGCAACTCCGATTAGAACACCACACGTTTAGAACACCACACGTAACGCACCAGGAGGATGCTACAGAGGATCACACCTGGTATGCATTCGCTTCCAGGAAGTCACAGAGCACGGGGTCGGTACAGGTCCGGAGCTCCTCGACCGTCCCGACGAAGCGCATCTCTCCCTCGTAGAGAAAGCCCACCTGATCGGCAATTGACAGCACCGAGTGCATGTCGTGGGTCACCATAACGCCCATGCGGCACAGCGTGTCGGAGAGCCGCTCGATGAGCGCGTCGATGACGCTGGAGGTTTCGGGGTCGAGGCCGCTGCTGGGCTCGTCGTAAAACAGGTACTGCGGCTCCCGAATGATGGCGCGCGCCAGCGCCACGCGCTTGACCTGCCCGCCGGAGAGGGAGGGGGGCATCTGATCGACCGCGCCCCGCAGTTCCACCCGTTCGAGCTCTTCCAGCACCCGGGCCTCAATCTCGTCCTCCGGCTTGTCGGTGTGCATCCGGAGGGGCAGGGCCACGT
>CAZMDV010000537.1:0-1974 GCA_964564875.1 uncultured Salinivenus sp. | reverse complement strand
CGAGCGAGACCCGCGAGCGCCTCATCCGCGGCTTCGACATGCTGGAGGACAAGGTCGTCAACAACCCGCCGAAGAAGCACGGCAACCTGCCGCTGTAGCCTCCCGGTCCGAAGCCGGGGCGCGGGATGCACCGCGAGGGCATTCTCGAGAAGAGCATCGTCAGGGAGGGGACATTCCAGGCGCCGGACGCCCGCACGACCACGGGGAGGAGCGGGCGGTCCACGAATCAGTCGAACCGCACCGATCCATCGCCGCCCTGTTCTTGCTCGGCGGATAGGACCTCGGTGAGATCTTCCTGCTGGATGGGTTTGCTCAGGAAGGTATTCATTCCTGCCTCTTGGCACTGCTTTCGGTCTTCCTCCATCACCGCGGCGGTCAGGGCCACAATGTAAGGCTGTTCGTCGGCGGGCCATTCCTCGCGGATGCGGCGTGTGGCCTCCAGGCCGTCCATCTCCGGCATCTGCACGTCCATGAGCACCACCTCGTAGCTCTGGGCCCGGAGGGCCTTGAGGGCCTCCAGGCCGTTTCCGGCCACCTTCACCTCGTGGCCCATCTTCTCCAACACCTGCACTGTCATTTTCTGATTGACCGTGTCGTCCTCGACCAACAAGACCTCTCGGGCAGTCTGGTCGGAAAGTGCCCCGTCGTCCTCGCTGTCGTCTTGTTTCGGAACCTCCCGCGCGCCGAGCACCTCGACGATCGTCTCGTAGAGGCTTGACTGCTTAATCGGCTTGTGAAGCCATGCCGCGTAGTCTATATCGTCCTTCACCTCCTCCTTATAGATCGAGCTAAGCATGATGATCGGGAGATCGATGGTTCCTTTCTCCCGGATCCGCCTAACGAGCGTCGGCCCGTCCATTTCTGGCATCTGCACGTCGAACAGGCCTACATCGTAGGGGCAGTCCTCCCCGTCGAGGCGGTCGAGCGCCTCCGCGCCTGAAGACAGCACCGTCGTCTCCATTCCCCATCGCCCCGCCAGTTGACGCAGCAACTCTTGGTTCGTCTCGTTGTCGTCCACGACGAGGACGTGCCGTTCCTCCAGCGAAACGGGCACCTCCTCCGGCCCTCGGTCGTGCTGGTCGGCCCTTGTTTCCTCGTGGGCCTGGATGGTGAAGTAGAAGGTTGAGCCCTCGTCCACTTCGCTCTCGACCCAAATGTCCCCCCCCATCGCCTCCACGATGTGATGACAGATCGATAGGCCGAGACCGGTCCCTCCGTGCTTCCGCGTCGTCGAGGCGTCCGCCTGAGTGAAGGACTCGAACAGCTCCTCTTGTTTTTCCTCCGGAATGCCGACGCCGGTATCCTGGACGCTGAACCGCAGTTCATAGGAATCTCCTGCCCCGGCGGGCGCAGAGGCCACCTCCACGCGCACCGTGACCTCGCCCTCCTCAGTAAACTTCACCGCGTTGGACAGCAGGTTCAGCAGCACCTGGCGAAGCCGCGTCTCGTCGGAGCGAATGTCTGCTGGCACGTCCTCGTCGATGAGATAGGTCATCTCTACCCCTTTCTCCGCCGCCTTCGTGGTGAGGGCGTCGAGGGCCTCTTCCACGCAGTCTAGGACACGGACCGGTCGCTCCTCCAGGTCGACCTCCCCGGCGTCCAGCTTCGAAAAGTCGAGAATGTCGTTGATGATCGAGAGCAGCGTGTCGCCACTGTTCTGGATCGATTCGACGAACTCCCGTTGTTCGACGGTCAGGGCAGTGTCGGCGAGCAGATCCGCGAAGCCGAGGACTCCGTTCATTGGCGTGCGGATCTCATGGCTCATGTTGGCCAGAAACTGGCTTTTGGCCCTTGCGGCCGCCAAGGCCTCCTCGCGGGCCTCCTCCAGCTCCTCGTTCGTTTCTTGCAGCTTCTCGTTGGTGGACCTGAGCTTCTGGGTCCGCCGCTCCACTTTCTCTTCGAGCAGGTGCTGGCGGCGCCGCAGCATCCGGGTGCGCCACTGAAACGCCCCGACCACGAGGCCAACGGCGGCCA
>CAZMDV010000536.1:0-1980 GCA_964564875.1 uncultured Salinivenus sp. | reverse complement strand
TGAGCCACGCCTCCAGCAGGCTCATGTACTGCTCCGTGGGATTGAGGGCGCGCCAGGACGCGACGATGTCCTCGTTGCACTCCATGGTCGGGTGGGTTCCTCCACGGTTGATTCGGACGAGCGCCGCCGCCCGGAGGAGCAGGTTGAGCCCAGCGATGGTGGGAAACGCCTTCTGAGTAAGGCGCTCGTAGTCGACCGTCAGTGAGTGGGAGAGCTGTTCGTTGATCTCGGACAGGCGCTTCGTGTAGATCGCGCCCCGTGATTCGCTGACCCGAAGGCCGTCTTCGCCCACGATTTCGAGCATCGTGTCGACGTCGCGGAGAATGGTGCCGGGGGCGTCGCGAGTGATCTCTTGTTTTTGCAGCAGTGTTTCTTGCGCCGAGGAGAGGGGCGCCACCTGATCGGCGTCGAGCATGGGTGAAGAAGGGGAACTTGAGAATCCGAGCACGTCGAGCCGCCGCGACGATAACGCTGCGGTGATGATTTTCTCCGCCGCGCATCCGCATCTTGTAGCAACGCTGATCCCCACCGCCTGATTCCACCGTGTCATGTCCTCCACCCGCCGCGACTTTCTGAAAGCCCTCGGCCTCACCGGTGCCGCCCTCAGCCTGCCCGGCGTGTCCACCGCTGCGCCTCGTCTCTCGCACGCGACCTCCGCGGTGACGGTGACCGGGCAGGTGACGGGGCCGGACGGGGGCATCGAGGGCGTGCCGGTCACCGACGGCGTTACGGTGACGCAGACGGGCGCCGACGGCCGCTACCAGCTCGCGGCCTCGCCCCACCGCCCGTTCGTCTACCTCTCGGTGCCGAGCGGCTACCGACTCCCCACGCACGAGGCCGGCACGGCGCGCTTCTACCGGCCGCTCGAGGCGACGGAAGGCGGCACGGCGACGGCGTCGTTTCAGCTCGCGCCGCTGGGCCGCGACGACACTCGGCACGCGTTCCTCTTCCTGGCCGACCCGCAGACCCAGACGGAGGCGGAGATGCAGCAATTCCAGGACGAAACGGTCCCGGACGTGCGGCAAACGGCCAATGAACTTGAGGATCGACCCGTCTTTGGGGTGGGCGGGGGCGACCTTGTGTTCGACGACCTGTCGCTCTTTTCCGGCTACGAGGCGGCGGTCCGGCGGATGGGCCTTCCGTTCGTGCAGGTGGTAGGGAACCATGACCTCAACTTCGACGCCCCCGCCGATCCCAGCTCCACGGCTACCTTCCGCCGCCACTTCGGGCCCGAGTACTACTCGTTCGACCGCGGGGCCGTCCATTACGTCGTGCTCGACGATGTGTACTGGCCGGGCAGCGACGGCTTCGGGCGCGAGACGGACGACTACTTCGGGCACCTCGATGCGACCCAGCTCGCCTGGCTGGAACAGGACCTCGCCCTCGTCGAGGGGGGGCGGCCCGTCGTCGTGCTTACGCACGTTCCTCCTCTCAGCACCCTGTACAAACGGAAAGGCGACCCGAGCCCGTCGGTCCGCAACCGGATCGGCAACCGGGCGGCGCTCTACGAATTGCTCGATCCGTTCGACGCCCACGTCGTGAGCGGGCACGTCCACGAGAACGAACACCGGTTTGCCGATGGGCCGCACGAGCACGTGGTGGGCACGGTGTGCGGCGCGTGGTGGACCGGGCCCGTCTGCTACGACGGCACGCCCAAGGGCTACGCCGTCTACGAGGTGGACGGCACGTCCATCGAGTGGCGCTACAAGGCCACGGGCCGCGACGCCGACCATCAGATGCGCACATATCCGGCCGGGGCCGATCCATCAGCGCCGGACGACTTCATCGCCAACGTGTGGGACGCCACCGAGGACTGGACGGTGGTGTGGTACGAGGACGGTATTCGCACCGGCCGCATGGCCCGCCAAGTGGGCGTCGACCCGGTGAGCCGGCGGCTGCACGAGGGGGACGACCAGCCGGAGAAACACACGTGGGTGGAGCCCCAGCCCACCGCGCACCTCTACTACGCCCCCGCCAATC
>CAZMDV010000535.1:0-1985 GCA_964564875.1 uncultured Salinivenus sp. | reverse complement strand
CGCTCGAAGACCAATCGGCGCACGGACCGCTACGGCGGCTCGCTGGAGAATCGTCTCCGCTTCCTGCAGGAGGTGACGGACGCGGTGACCGATACGTGGGACGCCGGACGGGTGGGCGTCCGCTTCTCACCCCTGAGCGCCTTCAACGACATGGGCGACAACACGCCCGAGGAAACGTTTCGCAGCGCGGCCACGGTGGCCAACGACTTCGATCTGGCGTACGTCCACCTTGCGGAGCCCGCAGAGCCGAAGCCTCCGGTTTCCGACGACGGAGAGACAACTGCCGTCTTCGGCGGAGTCCGGAACGCTTTCGACGGAGGGCTCATGGTAAACGGCAACTACGACATGAAGACCGCGACCGACGCCATTGAGCGAGGCTACGCGGACCTCATCGCCTTCGGGCGGGCCTTCCTCGCCAATCCTGACCTTCCGCATCGCCTCCAGAATGGACTGCCCATTAATGTGCCGGACGAGGAGACCTTTTACAACGGCGACGAGCGCGGCTACACGGACTACCCGACCTGGGACGCCCTCCAGAACGGGCGCTCCTTCGAAACGCTCGGCGCACTCCGCGAACTGAAGGCGCGAGGATAACATCAGCGTGGTCGCCCCTTCAGTCACCAGCCGTATTTGGCGAGGCACTTCGGAGGGCCTTTGGTCTTCTCAGCATGGATCAATCGTGCCTCCGAGGGCCCTCCGAGGGTTCCGATTGACTCGAAGAACCGGCTCAGCCCCCGCCGACTGATTGACGTCGCTGCTCCGGAGCCCTCAGCCGAATTTAGCGTTACTGAGATTCTGCTGTCGTAGTTGGCGTTCCCATAGAGCCCCGGACGCAAGGCCCAGTGGAGATTTCCCTG
The DNA here is from genome assembly GCA_964564875.1 of uncultured Salinivenus sp. Taxonomy (GTDB): domain Bacteria; phylum Bacteroidota; class Rhodothermia; order Rhodothermales; family Salinibacteraceae; genus Salinibacter. Next base: position 1,128 of record CAZMDV010000535.1, on the reverse strand, counting down.
TGGGCACAAACCCGCTTTCGCAAGCGGTACGCTCGTCAACCTGCATCTCAGGAGTCAAAAGACGTAGCTTGCGCGGAGGCCGAGGTGGGTCATGTCCTTCCCCGCCCCACTCCTGCGCAACACCGGCCCCGCGTTGAAGTAGCTGGCCTCCAGGGCCAGGGTCACATGGCGCCCCGCATTCCACGTCAGAACGGCCTCCGGCATCACGCCGACGAAGCGCGCGTCGGTGTCGGCGGCGGGGCGGAGCGGGGCGCCCCAGATGGCGTAGATTGCATCCGTGGAGCGCATCCGCCCGAAGACGTAGCTTTTGAGGGCTACCCGGAGCGCTCTGAGGCGAAGATTGACGAAGGGCTGTACCTTGATGAGGTTGCCCGGCCCCAGTCGGCTGCCCGCGCCCGTCCATCGGCCCGACGGGTAGGGCGCGGCGAACGTCTCACTCGCCGCGGTGCCCCCAACGTCGCCGCTGCTCAGATGCGCCCGCACGCCGAATGTCGGCTGCCCGATCGCGCCTGGCACCCGGTACGCGAGCCGACCCGAAAGCATCCACGCCCGAATCGGGGCGCTCTCGTCGACGGACGACCGGCCGTTGAGAGACGACCCCAGGCGGAGACGATACCGTCCGCGCTGCACTGCGCCTTCCAGGTCGTAGCCGAGATGGCCTGCTGAACCATGCATCCGCATGCCAAGGGTGTGCCGCGTCGCGCGTCGATTCCGGTCGATGGGCGAGGGACTTCGCTCCGTGCCGAGATAGTAGGCCGAGAGGCTCGCTCCACCCGGACTAATCCGTTGCAAATAAGTGCCCCAGAGCGTGCGTCCCCGCATCCATCCGTTGTCAAGGACGCCCGGCGGCGTCTCGGTGGGCTTGGCCACGAACGCATCGACGCGCCAGGTGTCGTCCCGGTAGCGCCCCAGCACCGCATCGAATCCGAGGCGCACGTTCGGCCCCTCGCGGACGGCGATCATCCGGCCGGCGCCGTAGTGCAGTTCCTGCCGCCCCACGCGAACCGTCCACTCGCGCCCGGACTCCGGAGCGGCTGCCCATTCCAGGAAGGCCTGGTTGACGCCGAGCCGATCCCGGTCGGGCGACGAGATGGGCCCGTCGCGCTCCGCCACAAATCCGCTCTTGAG
>CAZMDV010000534.1:0-1992 GCA_964564875.1 uncultured Salinivenus sp. | reverse complement strand
ACACGCCCGGCCACGTCGACTTTACGGTCGAGGTGGAGCGCTCCCTCCGCGTGCTGGATGGCGCGATTGCGCTCTTCTGCGCGGTCGGCGGCGTCGAGCCCCAGTCCGAGACGGTCTGGCGCCAAGCGGAGAAGTACGACGTACCACGGGTCGGCTTCGTGAACAAGATGGACCGCACCGGAGCCGACTTCGAGAATGTCCTCGAGATGATGAAGGACCGCCTCAACGCCACTCCGATTCCGGTGCAGTATCCCATTGGGTCCGGCGACATGTTCCGGGGCGTTATCGATCTGATCCAGGGCAAGGCCATCATCTACGACGAAGAGTCCCAGGGCATGAAGTGGGACGAGATCGAGATCCCTGAGGACCTTGAGTCGAAGGCCAAGCACTGGCGCATCAATCTGCTGGAGAGCGTCGCGGAGTACGACGACGCGCTGCTGATGAAGTACCTGGACGAGGACGAGAGCGTGGAGCCGGAGGAGCTGGAAGCCGTCATCCGCAAGGCGACGCTCAACCGGGACATCACACCGATGTTTTGCGGCTCCGCCCTCAAGAACAAGGGCGTGCAGCGCGTGCTCGATGGTGTGAACACCTACCTCCCGAGCCCGAACGACGTCCCCCCCGTTCGAGGACATGATCCGCACGACGAGGAGGAAGAGATTGTCCGCCACCCGAGGGAAGACGAGCCCTTCAGCGCGGTGGCGTTTAAGATTACCACCGATCCTTACGTCGGGAAGCTGACGTTCGTCCGCGTCTACAGCGGCACCCTTGAGTCTGGCTCGCGCGTCTACAGTCCTACGCGGGATGATGACGAGCGCATCGGGCGCATGATGTTCATGCACGCCAACAGCCGGGAGGACGTGGACATGCTGCGGGCGGGAGACATCGCCGCCGTGGTGGGGCCGAAGAACCTCAAGACGGGTGACACGATCTGCGATCCGGACCACCCGGTCGTCCTCGAATCGATGGACTTTCCGGAGCCGGTCATCCGCATCGCCATTGAGCCGAAAAGCAAGGCCGACCGCGACAAGCTGACCAACGGCCTCACGAAGCTGGCCGAGGAGGACCCAACGTTCGACGTCCGCACCGATGAGGAAACCGGTCAGACCATTATCGCCGGGATGGGCGAGCTGCACCTCGAAATCATCGTCGACCGCCTCAAGCGCGAGTTCAAGGTGGAGGCAAACGTCGGGCGGCCACAGGTCGCCTACCGTGAAGCCATTACGGAGAGCGTCGACGAGCACTACGTGCTGAAGAAGCAGACTGGGGGACGCGGCCAGTTTGCCGAGGTCTACATGGAGGTCGGGCCGAATGAAGAGGAGCCTGGGCTCGAATTCCAGAACGACATCAAGGGAGGAGTCATCCCGAAAGAATTCATTCCATCCGTCAAGCGCGGAATTGAGAGCGCGATGGAAGACGGACCGCTGGCTGGTTATCCCATCGAGGGAGTTTCGGTCCGGCTCTACGACGGGGACCACCACGAGGTCGACTCCGACCAGAATGCGTTCGAGATCGCCGGTCGCCTCGGTTTCCGGGAGGCGGCGCGCCGGGCCGATCCGGTTCTGATGGAGCCCGTGATGGAGGTGGAAGTTGTAACGCCCGAAGACTATATGGGCGACATCATCGGCGACCTCAACGGTCGCCGCGGCCGCATCGGCCAGATGGGCCAGCGCAACGAGGCGCAGGTCATCAACGCCAAGGTGCCACTCTCAGAGATGTTCGGCTACTCCACGGACCTCCGCTCTCTCTCGCAGGGCCGTGCCATCTACACGATGCAGTTCGAGAGCTACGAGCCCGTGCCCGAGGACATCGCGGCGGAGATCATGGACGAAGGCGTCGTGGGTGCGGCCGCGTGATCACACACCCGATGCGGAAGGCTTCCCCTTCTTTTCGACACTCGAATCCACACATATTTACCGATTACACAGACTAGACCACCATGGCCAAGGAAGAGTTTGAGCGCGAGAAGCCGCATGTAAACGTAGGAACGAT
>CAZMDV010000533.1:0-2004 GCA_964564875.1 uncultured Salinivenus sp. | reverse complement strand
GTCTGGCGGCGACCGCCTGCCCGACGAGGACGGAGGCCTCGGATACGAGTTCTCCACTACCGAGGTCGCTGCCGACGCGCCGGCCATCGACCGTCCTGCCGCGTCTGACGTCCGGCTCCTCTCCTACAACGTACTCCGGAGCTCTATCTTCGATGGAAACGCGCAGCCAAGTTACCACCGCATTCTGAAGGCAGTCGATCCGGACATCTTCGGACTCCAGGAGGTATACGAGTATTCAGCGTCCGAAACCGAACAGGTCGCTGAAGAGGAGCTCGGTATACCGGACGCATGGAACTGGGCCAAGACCGGCGGCGAATTCGTACTGGGAAGTCGTTATCCGATCCGGGATACATACATCATTTCGGGAGGCGACGGTCAACCAAGCGGATCCTTTCTCCTCGACGCCCAGGAGGCACTGGGCGACTCGCTCGTCGTGGTGCTGATGCATCCGAAGTGCTGCAGTGGCACGTCCGAGGACCGCTCCCGACAGGAAACGGTGGACGGTGTCGTGGCCTTTCTGCGGAACATGAAGCAGGGCGAGGGGCCGTTCGGGGTTGCCCCCGAAACGCCCATCGTGGTTGCCGGCGACATGAATTTCGTGGGCGATCCCCAGCAGCCCCGCACCCTTCAGACCGGCGAAATCCAGAATACCGGCGAGTTCGGGGAGCCTGCGTCGCCGGACTGGGACGATTCGCCGCTCCTCGACACCAATCCGCGACAGACCGCCGCGCCCCTTCACACCACGTTCTTCAGTCCAGGAGGATTTCCCCCCGGCCGCCTCGACTACACCTACGTGACCGACAGCGTGCTGGACGTGGTCCACGAGTTTGCGCTCACCACCCGACCGCTCTCCGACGCCGAACTCGACACGTACGGTCTTCAGCGCAATGATACGGTCACGGCCTCCGACCACCTCCCCCTCGTGGTCGATCTCACGCTCCGATAGGGCTGTGGCGAAATCAAAACTGAAGTGTCAGCGCGGCACCGGTCGGGGCGGCCTGCACGGAGAGCTGCACGCCCGCGTCCAGGAGCGACGAGAGGCGGCCCCGCGACGCCCAGAACGCGATGCCGTCGAGGACCAGCAGGCCGATGCCCTGCAGGATAAGCGCGGTGCCGAAGCCGCGCCAGCGGCCGACGTTGTCGATGCCGTAGTAACTCGCCCCAAGCATCGTAGCCCCGACGGCGGAGTACGCGACGTTCAGGCCGAGGTTGAACAGCAAAACGTCGTGGAACTGCCGCTCGGCAGACACCAGCGCGCCTGGTTCTGCGGGCGGAGCGCCCGACGCCAGGAGCCCCCCCGCAGCGATGCCCACGTTCACCACGCCCCACCCTGCCGACATGGCCCCGAAGTGCCACCGCGTCGAGGTGCCTGAGCGCGACGACGCCCACACGAGCGCGAGGCCCCCGAGCGCGTTGACCCCGCCCCACGCGGCCACGCGCCAGAGGTGACCCTGTTTCGCTGCTTGAAGCTGCGCCGACTGCGCCTGCACGAGCGAGTCGGCACGCGGAGCGGCGGTCTGCCCCTGCGTTGCGTTCCTGGCGGGGACCACCAGTGCGACGAGGAGCACAGCAAAGAGGACGGATCGGGACGACATGGCACAGGCGTTCTGTAGCGGACAAGCGGAACGGGACCCCGGCTATGGACTGAACACATTTCCAGTTCCTGTACCCCTCACCCCAAAATATTCAACGCACAACCCTCAACCTACTACCCAATCTCGAGCATTCGCTCGACGGCCTCCAGCGCCCGGACGCGCACCTCCTCCTCGATCTCGATCTGGTACTGGTTGTTCGCCAGATTGCGGTGCGTATCCTGAAGGGTGATCTGGTTCATGTGGGGGCACCGCTGCCAGCACATCCGCAACAGGTTCTTGTCGGGATTCTCGCCCATGATGTTGTCGCCCATCGAGCACTCGGTGAGCAGCAGGTAGCTCTCCGCGTCGGTGTTTTCCACGTACTCGATCATCGAGGAGGTACTGCCCGAGTGGTCCGCCTCCTCGACGA
>CAZMDV010000532.1:0-2004 GCA_964564875.1 uncultured Salinivenus sp. | reverse complement strand
GGGTTGGGGTAGGTGGGCACCCACTCGCCCGGCTTGAAGACATCGGCCCGGAAATAGCCCACCGCTTTGTACTGGGGCGTCGGGTCGTAGTACCACCAAGGGAACCGATAGGCCCCAAGCGCAAAGAGGGCCTTCATAATTCTTCGCTGGTCGATGAGGTAGGCCTGCCCGTAGATGGGTGTGTGGGGGCTCTTCGCGTTCGCTCCGAGGGTCGAGCCCATGTCCAGCAGGTAGTGCTTCACGTACCGCTCATCCGTGTATACCGCCAGCGCGTTTGCGTGCCGCCGGTCGGTGTCGTTGAGCCAGGATCCGATGACTCGGAGACCACGGAGCTCGCGCCGTTGCTCGTGCCGCACGCGATCATTGGCGTCCCCGTCGCGGGTGCCCTCAAAGTAAATCGGTCCCAGCGGCTCCCCCTCCACGAACTTGCTGGCGAGCCCCCGAATCTTCCCATGCGGCCCTCGGTCGTACGGCTTGAGGAGGGCCCGAAGGTCGTCCCGGGTCATGGGGCGGCGGCCCTCCTCGCTGTCTACCTTCGCGTCGTCGGCAATGCGGAGCTGATCGAGAGAGAAGCGCGTGATCGTGTTTTGCGGCACGTGATACCCGGCCGCGTAGAAAATCTTCGTCGAGATGACCTCCGCGGACGTCGTGAGCTCGGGCCACTTGGGACCGTCGAGCTTAATGAGGTACCGATCGCCGCGGGGGTCTTTGATCTGGAATCCGCGGGAGGCGCCCTGGAATTTTCCGCTGATCACCGTCCAGGGTTCATTCTGGGCGGGCCCGGCCGCCGTGCCCGTCGTGTCCCGACCATTGGGCCCGATGGCCAGCTCCCGGGGTGTCATCTCGTCGTAAAAGTGCCGCCGCTTCCACCAGCTGGAATTGGGCGGTTCGTCCATGACGTTCACATTGTCGGCCTGGTCGGCGTCGGCCACCCCCAGGGCCTGGCCAATCTGGCGCCCCGTCCAGTTCAGGTTGAGCGGCTTTTCGAGCTGATGAATGACACTCATGTCCACCCGGTCCCAGTACATGCTCTCGGCCGTCTCGTCCGGGCGTTCAGTGGGCCGGTCGTCCGGGTCCGTGGTCTTGATGGCTCCGAGGGTGTAGGGCTTGGTGCTGCTACATCCGCCCGCGACGACCGTGATGAGAAGGCTGGCGACGAGCAGCGACACCGACGGAGCATTACGCAGTGAGGAAACGGTCTGCATGAGAAAAGAATGGCCGGTGAGCACACAATCGAGCGAGCACGAACTCAGGAAGCAAGTGCGTAGTCCCTGTTCGGGGTCGAGGCCGAGAAGGTGGCGGAGGACCGAGCGGCGTCGTGGTGGCTAGAAGGACACATTCTCCCATCAGCACGCTGGGGGGCAGACATTCATTGCACGACTGGGGGACCTCATGGGCGAAAATAACGACCCTGCGAAGAAGGAGGGACGCGCGCAGCCGCCGTGCTTCCGGTCAACCTTGCGGGCCAACGGACTGTGTCTCGGCGGTCGAGGACTCGTTACGCCAATGGCCCGAAATACACTGTTTACGGAAGATTGATGTGCGTGGCCCGCGTACACCGGACGAGGAGCAGATCATCTCAGCACTCCGATCCTCCCCCGCACTATCATTCAAAGAGTCGACCGGCATTGAATCAGCATGACCTCGTTCCACTCGGCCCCCGGCCGACCCTTCGTTCGTCAATGGAACGAGGATGTGCACAGTGGATCGTCGCAGTTGGCATGCCGACGCGTGAGGAAGCACTTGAGGGCGTTGAGGCGTTCCAACGGGCGAAGGTCATACCCCTGCGGTGCAGAACGCCGCTACTTACCATTAGATCCTGGAATAAAGCCCAGGAATTTCTGTACGGATGGGGAGAGGGACGGTAGAGCGTCCTGAATAGGGAGCGACTGTTCTGTGAGGAAAGGATTTCTGGGGAGGGGTTTTCCTATACGTGAGCCGGTGTGTTCCTCTCGAAATGCCGGGAATGGCTTTCGTCGTCGTTCAAGACTTAATCTGGAGCCC
>CAZMDV010000531.1:0-2006 GCA_964564875.1 uncultured Salinivenus sp. | reverse complement strand
AGTTGAAAAACGGAAGCGTCCGCTCCGGCGTGCGGTTCACCAAACCGATCTGTATACCCTCCAGGTCGCCACTGAAGTTGTAGAGCCCAACTTGGACCCCGCGGAGCCGGGCCGACTGGTTGAGAACGGCCACCTGTACCCCAGTCATCTCGATGGACAGTGCGGACCCGCCCGCCACGAGGCCGTACCCCCGGCCCACGTTGGCAACCGTGCCGACCAGCAGCCCCCTGTGCTCACCGGAGATCGACCAGACTCCGTTCACGACGACCCCGTCTGTCCGCCCCGCTCCACCAAGATAGGCCGAGAGGCTGACGCCGCGTACGTGGTGCGCCGGGGCCCCTCCAGGCGAGAGAAGAAGCCCATTCACGACGGTCCTCAGCTCGCTGCTTCTTGCGGGCCCGCCGAGGCTCGACATCTCCCCCACGCGGAGGGTGTCGATGTCCGTGGGGCCACTCACCGTCAGGATGCCATCTTGATCGCCGTCGCTGAGAAAGCCGATCTGATCCAGCGGCATGAGCAGAGCTCCCGGCCCATAGAAGAGAACAGGCGCTGCCCCAAAGCCGATGAAACTCACCCCCACTCCATTGACCTTCTTCCATCGATTCGCCCCCGGCCACGACAGCACGGGCCCGACGCTGAGCCCGTGGATGGACCGCGCGCCGGAAGGCGTAACCCACAGCGGGGAGCGCGCGGGGCCCGTCGCCCGCACCGGCGGAAGGTCGATCGACGATCGATCCGGCGATGCGAGCGAGTCGGGGAGCTTCGGAAAGTCGGCAGGAAGTACGCGTGGCGCCTCGGCGGGAATCCTGCGTTCTGATCCTGGCCCGACCTGTGCGTGGGCACCGTGAAGTCCTCCCCATGCGATTACAAGGAGTGGGATCAAACAGCCGAGCAGAATGCGTACGGGTGCAGAATTAATCATGGCGGGACCCTCTGTAGCGATTGCGGTTCACAAGCGAATCCCCGTTCAGGCGAAGGCCCCAGCGACGAACGCTGGCTCCGTCCCGAATGGGGGTACTTGATAGGTCCCGCACGGTCGCCAAACCGGCCGTCGCCCCGTAGAAACCGGCCATGTCCGGTGCTTCGCCCCAAATGTCCGGACGTTCGGGGCGCCGAGAGCCGCAGGGGGAGTCCTTTCAGGCCTCACCGCTCCCCGACCGATCCGTCGCCAGCGGCGCCGCGTCCCAGTCCGTCGCCCACCCCACGAACGCCGCAAGCGCCAGCACGAGCGGAATCGGCGTAACGATCCACAGGATCGGCGCAAAGCCGCCCAGGAAATCTGGCCCCAGTGCCAGCACCACCGGCCCGATGGCCGTGCCGCCGATGAAGACGGTGTTCGCGAGGCCGCGGATGGTCCCGTGGTGCGCCCGTCCAAAATAGTAGGCGTAGGCACTGCCGAGGAGGGCCCCCTGCATCCCCTGCGCGACGCCGAAGACGCCGCCATACGCCCACACCCCGATGGCGGTGTCAACCATTGGCAACAGCCCCGTCATCGCCCCAAAAAGCGTCAGTTGCCCGGCGAGCAGGAGGCGCGGTGGGTAGCGGTCCACGAGCCAGCCCGTGCCCACATTGAGCAGGCCGGTCACGACGCCGAGCGGCACAAAGAACTGCGCAGCCAGGCCGCGCGCCACGCCCACCTCCTCCAAAATCGAGAAGTGGTGGAAGAGGAGGCCCGTCCCGAACCCCGCCGTACAGACGCCCGCGAGCGTGAAGAGCCAGAAGGTCCACGTCCGGTACGCCACCGCCGGGCGCACGCCCCCGACCGTCGCGGCCCCCGAGGGATCGGGATCCGCCTCCGCGTCGCCCGTCCTTTCCGGTTCGGTCGCATCGGGCGAGAGGCCGTAGCGCTCCGGCGCATTGCGGTACAGGAGGGCCCCAAGCGGCAGCATGATCGCGGCGAGCAGGCCGCCCATGATCAGGTACGTCGTTTGCCAGCCGTAGGCCTGCAGACCCATCTCCATGAGGGGCGGGAAGAGCGCCGTCGCCCCGGCCATGCCCAGTCCCAG
>CAZMDV010000530.1:0-2008 GCA_964564875.1 uncultured Salinivenus sp. | reverse complement strand
AGAGCGATGTTCCGCTGACGCAAGGAGAAGCGACCCGCTCCTTCTCTACTACACGAGGACACGAGTATGCGGCATAGACAACACCGGTTAGACTGAGCAGGGTCGGCTTCCGAGGCCGAGACTCGTCCTTCGCTTCAAACGAGGAACAAGTGCATTTTTCCGTATCTAAAAGCGGCCTGGCTCTCTCGTCCATCTCTCCGGCGTGCCATGGATGCTTCCGACCCCGCTTCGGATGCGGATGTATCTTCTCCCGTCCAATACGACACGGAGGCCTTCGACCGTGCCCTCGATCAACTTCTCGACGGCGACGAAGAGCCATCCGAGACGCGCATCCTCTTTCACGGCGGCACACGTGAGGACCGGCAGCAGGCCCTGGCGACCCTCACCCGTCACACCACCGCCAACGTGCACCAGTTTCGGGTGCCGTCGCTGCTGGCCGAGCGGCGGACGCAGACGCAAAATGCCCTGCGCAAGGCCTTCGACCACGCAGCCGAGGAGTCGGCGCTGCTCTACTTCGACGCCGCGGACGCCCTCTTCACCCACGAACACGTCGACACGCCCGACGACGCCGAGGAAAGCGCCCTTCCCACCACGGCTGAGTACTTCTTTGACCGCGTGGTGGCCTACGACGGGATCGTGGTGCTCGCCCTTCAGAAGAAGAGCCACGTCGACCGGGCAAAGGAGCCCATCCACCTCCTCGTCCAATTCGAGTGAGGCACCCTCGCCCGGGGCATTGCCCGGACCACCCCCTGAAGGACCGCAACTCCAGAGCGCCTCACCCGTAGAGCGGAACGGCGTCACAAATCCACAGAACCCCTCCCCTCGGACCTTTTCCCAAACGACCCCTGCGGTTATGCGAAGCAAAGGAGCCATCACCATCGCCGTCCTCGTCCTCCTCCTTGGGTTCGTGGGCTGCGGGGCCACGAGCTCGTACAACAGCCTCGTCCAGAGCGACGAGCAGGTGCGGGAGGCGTGGTCGAACCTGCAGGCGGCCTACCAGCGCCGGGCGGATCTCATCCCGAATCTCGTAGAAACGGTGCAGGGCGCGGCCGACTTCGAGCAGGAGACCCTGACCTCGGTCACGGAGGCCCGGGCGAAGGCGACCTCCATTCAGGTGGATGCGGGGGACCTCGACAACCCGCAGAAGCTTCAGCAATTTCAGCAGGCACAGTCGGCCCTCGGGAAGTCGCTGGGGCGCCTCCTGGCCGTCTCCGAAAACTATCCGAAGCTACAGGCCACCCAAAGCTTTAGCGACCTGCAGGCGCAACTGGAGGGCACCGAGAACCGCATCACGGTGGCGCGGCGTGACTACAACAACAGCGTGCGCCAGTACAACACGCAGGTGCGATCCTTCCCCACCGTGATCTTCGCCAGCCTCATGGGCTTCGAGTCGAAAACGCCGTTCGAGGCCGAGACGGGCGCCGACCAGGCGCCGGACGTGGACTTCGGCGATTCGTGAGGCGTGAAGAGTGATGCGTGAGAAGTGATGAGTAAACCGTGAGGCGTGAGCGGAGCAGTTCTGTTGCCCGAGTCACGCGTCACGTCTTCACGCATCACGCCTGCTCACCCGCGATGTCTCATTCAGCCCAATTTGGCCCGTGTCGTCTCGCCTCCGCCCCATCCTGCTGCTCCTCGCCGCCCTCGGGCTCCTCGCGGCGGCGCTAGCGTCGCCCACCGTGGCGCAGCGCTACGACTTTCCGCCGAAGCCGAGCGGCCCGATACTCGATCAGGGAAACCTGCTCTCCGGCGGGGAGGAGCGCGCGCTGGCCCGCAAGCTGACGGCCTACGAGGACACCTCGTCGACCGCCATTGTGGTGGTCACCCTCTCCTCTCTCGACGGCGCGCCCGTCGACGATTACGCCATCTCGCTGGGCCGCGAGTGGGGCGTGGGGCAGGAGGGCAAGGACAACGGCGTGGTCGTTCTGATCTCGAAGAACGACCGCAAAATGTTCATCGCCACGGGCTACGGGGTGGAGGGGGCCCTCCCCGATGCCGTCGCCAACCGGAT
>CAZMDV010000529.1:0-2009 GCA_964564875.1 uncultured Salinivenus sp. | reverse complement strand
AGCCGGAGCGCGTGCCGGTGCCGAGCCGCACGCCGCAGCAGCCGCCCGCGGAGACCCTGGAGCGCCAAGCGCGCGGCCTGCTGAAGGGCCTCGGCTACCGCGAGATCTACACCAACAGCATGCTGCGCGTCGATCGGGCCGAGCGCTTCAACGCGCCCCCCGCCGGCAGCAACCGGGCGCCCGTCGTGGAGACGAAGAATCCGATCTCGGAGGAGATGGCGGCGCTGCGCCCGCGGCTGCTGCCGGGCACGCTGGCAGTGATGCAGCACAACCGCAACCACGGGCAGGAGGCGCTGCGCGTCTTCGAGTTCGGTCGCGTCTATCGACAAGCCACCGGGAACGACGACCCAATCGTCCCCGGCTACTCCGAGCACCCGGCCCTTTTGGTCGCCCTCAGCGGGCCTCACGCCCCCACCGGCTGGGACACCGAGACCCGCACGGCGGACCTCTTCGACCTCAAGGGCACCGTCGAGACCCTCCTCGACGACCTGCGCGTGCCCGACCTCCGGCTGACGCCCCGCAAGGGTGACGCCGCAGCGGAAGGGGCGCCCCCTGTCGCCCAACACCACATCGACGTCACCGCGGGCGAGACGCCGCTCGGCACCCTTGCCCGCGTCCGCGACGACGTGGCCGCCGACTTCGACCTCGACACGCCCGTCTTCGTGGCTGAGTTCAACTGGGCTGCCCTCGTCGAGGCCGCAAAAACGGAGCAGCACCGCGACTACGAGCCGGTAAGCCGCTTCCCGGTGGTGGATCGCGACCTCGCCGTGCTCGTCCACACCGATCAGCCGGTAGGGCCGCTCCAGGCCACGATCCGCGACGCCGGGGCGCCCCTGCTCCGCCGTGTCGACGTGTTCGACGTCTACGAGGGCGAGGGGATCGAGGAGGACGCCAAGAGCGTCGCCTTCACGCTCCGCTTCGGCGCCGACCGCACGCTGACCGACGACGAGGTGGACGCCCAGATCGACGCCATTGTCGAGCGCCTCGACGAGAATCACGGCGCCCGCCTGCGACAGTAGGCCTTGGTCCCTTCAGAATTCGGACCTGCAGGTCACTCCGACCCTGCCCGATTCAGCGTCGGGGCGGAACCGGAGAGTGGCCCCGCCACACCGAATCCGATCCGCAAAGTCGGCACTGGTTGGAGAATTTTTCCATGCCGCTGTTAACGTCGCACCCGTTCCTGGTACAGCGTCAACCGCCATTCTACGGGTGTAATGTGCGATCTCAAAACCCCGGGCAGGTCGCTCCGAGCACAGCCCGGAGACTACTTCCTCGCTTCGCTCGGGTCGAAGTCGAGGAGCCGCCACGGAGGTCAGCAGTCCTCTTCGGGAAGATTTCTCGACTCCACTGCGCTCCGCTCAAGATGACTCCATTGCAAAGGAGATTGCTTGAAGCTACACCAGGAACTCAGACCGGGCTGCTGCATGAGCCCCCCGGTCCGCGCAGTTGATCTATTGACGTCCCCGTATGAACCGCCGCTTGCTGTATCCCTACCTCGTGATTGTCATCATCGTGATCGTTCTGCTGATCTTCGGATAGGCGGACCAGCGCCGCTCCCTCCTTCCCTAAAGAATCAACAACCGCATAGTGTGCCTGTATTCGTCATGCCGCTCTCCTTCAGAAGCACTCGGGGTCTTATCACCCACTGCCGGACGTGGCTTTTCGTCGTTGCCCTCCTTCCGATACTGCTCCTCGCCGGGTGCGACCAGCAGAGCCCCGAGCCCTTCTCCGTAGAGGTGCGCGTGGAGACCCAGCAGGGGGAGCCTGTGCAGGACGTGTCAGTTGGGGTGCGTCCGTGCTACGGGTCGGAAGGCGAGGCAGCGTGCGGCGACGGCCCCGTCTTCTCTGGAGCCCGCGTTGGAACGGCGTCTAAGCGGGCCAGCAGTGTCGAGCTGGTCTTCTGGACCGTAGAGCGAGACGGGAACGCAGCCCTCCTGCGGTGGACGACGGCAAGTGAGACCAACAACGACCGGTTCCTGGTCGAGCGGAAAACCGGCAACGGCACCTTC
>CAZMDV010000528.1:0-2014 GCA_964564875.1 uncultured Salinivenus sp. | reverse complement strand
ACGACGGCCTGCTGTCGGCCGACCAATCTTTCGAGTTCTCGGCGCTGGTGCTGTTCCTGCTCCTTCTCGTGTGCGTGTTCGGGAGCGGACGATGGTCGCTGGATGCCAAGTGGCGACGGGCGCCAGCCCCAGTCGTGTCGGAATCCTCACGGCGCCCGGCGTCGCAGAATTAAGAAGGCCAATCCGACTGTCTTCAGTTCGACCTCCGGACGGGGACTTCTTCGAGGAAAGATTCGTCAAAAGTCGATCTTGATCTTCGGGATTTGTCGGCCTGAATCAGGTCCGTCGGTGCCGGACGCTTTGCCCGCCACATTGAGGGCCGTCGGGGATGCCCACTCCCACGGCGGACTGGCCTAAAACGTGGATGCAGACCCGACTCCGGCCGAATACCGCCGATACGTCCCATTTCGGTCCTTGAGGATGCGCAGCTCCATGCGGGCCCCTCCCGTGTCCCCGATGTGCTCGACAATGTAGGCCAGTCGTGAGCCGTCCGGCGACCACTTCGGGGCAAAGAGGGACTCGTCCTCCGACGGTGTGATGTACCGCGCCCGCTCAACCTCAATCGATTGGCCGTTCTCCCCGAGGTAGAGGATGAACAAGCCGAGACGGTCGGATCCGACGTCCAGGGCGATCTTTTTGGAATCGGGAGACCAGTCGGCCTGCATGGCTTCCCTGTACCTGCTCAGATCCAACAGCGGAGTGCCGTCGAGATCGCAGAGCCACCAGTATGCACGCCGTCGCCACTGTCGGCCTCCTGGGCCGACATCCGCTTCGTCAGGAGAAAGAAGTTGCCACTCGGGGCCCACTGCGGCGTATAGGTGTCCTTGTCACTGATGAGGATCGGTTCGCTCTCTCCTCTGCGCCAGAGATGCACGCGGGGATTGGTGACGGGATCTTCTCGTCGTCTCTCACACAACACGTCCCCGGTTTGCAGAGAGACAGAGACATCGTTAATCCTTCCATCCCCCGGATGGGTGAGCCGACGCACCTCCTGAGTCTGCCGATTGTAGATGGCAATGTCCGGATCCCGAACGTCGGTGAACGACACGTAGGGGCCGTCGACGCGAACTTCGGTTACCCGTTCGTACTTGGCTTTGGGCACAGACGTGCTGAACGGCAGCTGCGTTGAACGCCTGCTTTTCGGGTTGTGGAGCGTGTACGTCACCGTCTCGCCCTCCCACCGGCTCGTGACGACCGCCCCGTCGGGCGCGATGCGACGAATGTCCTGGCCGGCCGGAACCTCCATCACGGAGCTACGGCTGACAGAAACCGAGGTCGCGGCTTCGGCGGGCACTTTCTGCGCCTCCGGAACTTGAGCAGGGACATTCCTGGGAAGAATGAGCAGGGGAAGCAGGACGGACAGCACGCGTCATGGTCCTGTAGATCGATAGATCGGGAGGAGATTGAAAGATGGGCCTTGTTGCGCCGAGAGGTTAAAATATCTACCTTCTTTCCCAACACCTCAGTTTTTAGATTTCGTGAAACAAAACGTTTTAAGGCGTTCTTATTCCACCGCGAAGAGGCTTCAGCCGCTGTCACCCAGCGACATCCAAAGATCAGTCTTCGTTGACCTGCAAGAATCCGGCGTCCGTTAAACGACAGTCCGCAACGCCGCCAACAAACAACGACGATTACAAACCGGTGGACTGCGCCTGCACGGAGAGGAAGGACTCCGGTTCGGCTCTACAAAGACGCGATAGCGTGGGTCGCCGATAACCATCGAGCCGACAACCATCTTCGACTCTACGATTGGGAGCAGAGCGCCAGCGTGTCATCGCGGAGAGCGTCGCTCCCGCTGTGCCGAGCAGTCACGCAAGAGGAGCAGAGCGACACGAGGAACCCCGATGGGAGTTCTTGCGGCGGATGCCTTCTGGGGCGCTTGGCGCGAACCTGAGAAGATGAGCGGGCCTGAAAGGAAAGGAACAGGATGACCCGACATAGAAAAAGCGCCCCGGTGACAGGAGCGCAAGTTTTCAGCAATACGACTGTACTTAGTATAGCAAAATCGACCCCC
>CAZMDV010000527.1:0-2016 GCA_964564875.1 uncultured Salinivenus sp. | reverse complement strand
TTAGGAGGCCACCGTCCTGGATTCCAGGCCTACTCGCTGACGCCTCGACGGGCACCTTCCGCTCGTTGAATCCGGGCGAGATCAAGGTAGGGCTCGAAGGAGCAGACCCCAGTGTGGTGGACGACTCCGTGCGCAATCACAGGGGGCGCCGCTGAGTTGAGCCGAAATGTGCAGGCCAGCGGGCCCGCAGCGAACGACATCGACACGTTGGGCCTTGCTGAGATCCCAGACGGTCGGCAAGCAGTCTGACAAGGCGTTCACGCCCATCCGGACGTTGCGGAAGCCATTGGGGTCGGTTCCCGACGTTCCGGGCGCCTCACCCTGCTTCCTCAGCGCCCACCGTCGTCCGGGCAATCGACTCCAGCAGCTTGATGATTGCCATCATGTCCTCGTCCCCGTGTCCGAGGGCCTTCGCTCCGTTCACGGCCTCCCGGGTCGCCGCGGTCTGGGGCAGGTACACGCCCCGCTGCTCCGCCGCCTCCGCAATTAGATTTAGGTCCTTCAGCAGGTGGTCGACGGGAAACTGCTTCTCAAAGTTGCGGTCCGCCACGACGGGTTCCTTGTAGTCGAAGAGCGGGGCGCCAACAGGGCTCGACTCGATCACGTCCTGCATGTGGTCGAGTGGGAGCCCGTGCTTCTCTCCGAAGACGAGCGCCTCCGAGTAAGCCTGGAGGAGATTGCCGAGCAGGAGATTCGTGAAGAGCTTCGTCTTCGTTCCGGTGCCGACCTCGCCACAGTGCACAATGGGGTCGCCGACGGCATCAAGGACCGGGCGGACCTCGTCGAGCACAGTGTCCTCGGCCCCGGCCAACACCGTAAGGGTGCCTTCCTCGGCGGGGCCAACCGTGCCACTCACGGGGGCGTCCACAAACCGGCCGCCCGCGGCCCGTGTGGCCTGGGCGGACGCCCCCGTCGCGTCGATGGAGACGGTACTCGTGTTAATGACGACGCCGTCCGGCGTCAGGCCGTCGAGGACGCCTTCGGGGCCTTTCAGCACCTCGTGGAGGGCCTCGTCGGCCGTGACCATGGCGAGTGTCACGTCCACCTGCGCGGCAAGGGCGGCAGGCGTGGAGGCCCCCGAGATTCCGCGACCGGCGAACGGCTCGGTCTTCGACGGAGTGCGGTTGTAGACGGCGGTGAGAAGGCCGGCGTCGAGGAGGTTGTGCGCCATGGGCGCTCCCATCGCGCCAAGCCCGATGACTCCAACATCCATGATAGGGAGAGAGATTGGCTTAACAGAATCGGCGGTCTCAGTCAATCGACAATTCGCTCACGCGCTGCTCGGCGTCTTCGAGCCGGTCGAGGCATTCGTTGGCGAGGGCTACACCCTCCTCATAGGCTTCGATCGCCTCGTTTAGTGAGGGCGGGTCGTCCTCGAGGGTTTCGACGATTTCCTCGAGTCGCTCCAACGTTTCTTCGAACGTGCGGTCGGGGGTGTCAGACGTATCGGGCATCGGGGCAGGTGGTTTTAGGGCAGTGCGGAGTAGACGAGGTACGAGAGCGTGGGCAGGGTGTCAAGGAGAGGCCTGAAAGTCAGACGTTTGGACGTGTGGATGGTTGGAGGGAGGGCCTGTTCAAATGGTTTGAAACTGGGGCGGACGGAGGGGAACGGGATGGACGGTGCCCGTGGAGGTACCTATCCTATACCCCGGTTCGAACCAGCTCTTTCACGACCCTTTCTGCATTATGGATCTTGGACTCGACGGTCGCACCGCCATCATCACCGGAGCGAGCCGCGGCATTGGCAAATACATCGCGCTTGAACTGGCCCGACAGGGGAGCAACGTGGCCATCTGTGCCCGGACCGAATCGGATCTGGACGCGGCCGCGGCGGAGATCCGGGACGAGGGGGCCGAGGTGCTGGCCCTTCCGATGGACGTAACCGAGACCGGCGAGCCGGAGCGCCTCGTCGAAGAGACCCACAATCGGTTCGGACGCATCGACATTTACGTGGGCAACGTGGGGGGCAACCGGCGCGGCGACTTCGAGGAGCTGTCCGACGAGGACTGGGAGGAC
>CAZMDV010000526.1:0-2017 GCA_964564875.1 uncultured Salinivenus sp. | reverse complement strand
AGCACCTCGGTCCCGACGAGGGAGGAGACGCCGGAACCGCCCGGATCGGATCGGTACTCAGCGTCTACCATTTCGGCCACACGCTCGAGAATGGCCTCGGGCTCCGGCATCCGTCCCTTTCCCATGAGCCCGCTCGCAAGCTCCCCGTGCTCGGCGGGCATCACCTCGTAGCCGATCTCGCGGAGGCGGTCCAGGTTGTCCTGAGTGGTGGCGTGGCGGTACATGTCCCGGTCCATCGCCGGGCACACCAGCAGTGGACAGCGGGCTGAGAGGGCCGTGGCCGTCAGCATCGAGTCGCAGAAGCCGTGGGCCAACTTCGCGATTGACTGCGCGGTGGCGGGGGCGACGACGAAGAGATCCGCCCACTGCCCCAGGGTCACGTGCTTCGTCCACGACTCATCTTCATTCTCCGGAAAGATCTCCGTGAGCACCTCCCCTTCGGAGAGTGTCCCGAGCGTGAGGGGCGTGACGAAGCGCTCGGCGTCGGGGGTCATGAGCACCTGTACCTCGGCGTCGGCCTTCTTCAGGAGCCGCACGAGCGGCGCGGCCTTGTATGCCGCGATGCTGCCCGTGACTCCCAGCACCACGTGTCGCCCGGACAGATCGGAAGGGGGGGCACTCATAGACGCGAGCGGTCAGGACGGCAGGGCACCGAAGCAAAAAATCCGGTCGGCGACCTCGACTGTCCTGCAAGACGAGCAGGACGGAGCGGCAATGTCGCCGGCCGGATTTGGACAACTCCCGAGACGACTTCTCTCGGCCGGGCCGGACACGAAAAACATCCGCGTCGCAGCCGGCAAAGGGGAGACTACTCGTCGGGCTTGCGGTAGTAAATCTTGTCCTCGAGGAATTCGTCGATGGCGATCTCCGTTGGTTCGGGCTTTTTCTCGTATTCGAGGGACACCTTCGCCTGCTCCTCCTGCATGCGGGCATCTTCCATCTCCGGGCCGAACCCTTCGAAATAAGAGAGCTTGTCGTCCAGCTCCGAGCGCATGTCGGACGCCACCTGCCGGGATCGCTTCGACAGGATGGCCACCGTTTCGTAGAGGTTGCCAGTTCGGTTGGCCAGCTCGTCGATGTCGAGGGTTTCGATTGCCATGGTGGAAGGAATGTTTTACCTAGAGAGTATTGAGCGTTGCCGCAGCCGTGTGCCTCCGGTTTGGATCCTGATGTATGAGACGTGATTCGGAAGTGCGTGAAACCCCGTCTATGTTCGTTCACGCATCACGAATCGTGCGCCAGTCTCCGTTTTGGGAGGGCATCCTCTTTCCACGGGCGTTGTGCTCAGGGGCGCTGCGTGGGGAGCAGAACCTCATGAATCCAGGAACTGACGAATTCGGGTCAGAGTTTCCTCGACGGCGGCGTCCAGATCGTCATTCACAACGACCGCATCGCAAGCATCGGCCGTTTCTAGCTCCCGTCCAGCCCGGTCGAGGCGGTCCCGGAGTGAGTCCAAGTTCTCAGTGCCGCGCCCTTCCAACCGCCGCTTCAACTCATCGAGCGACGGGGGGGCAATGAACAGCACCAGCGCGTCGTCGCCGTAGAGACGCTTCACGCTGAGGGCCCCGTTCACGTCGATGTCGAGCAGAACAGGGTTTTCCTTGGCCCGATTCTCCACCTCCGAGCGGAGCGTGCCGTAAAACTGGTCGGGGTACACTTCTTCGTATTCGAGCAGGTCCCCGGCCTCGATCCGGGCCCGAAATTCCTCCGGCGTGAGGAAGTGATAGTCTTCCCCCTCGGTCTCGTCGGGGCGGGGGGCCCGCGTTGTGGCCGACACGGAAAACTCCATCGTCGGCATTGCCTCCAGCACGCGGTGGGCAATGGTCGTTTTGCCGGCGCCGCTGGGGGCCGTAAGGACGATGACGTTACGGTCGGGCATGGTGGGCAAGGGGGAAGGTTGAATGCTGGAAGGCTGAAAGTTTGGTGCGGATCTGTTGGGCCCGCCAACGATCAACCTTTCACGTTCCAACCTTCAGATTAGATACTATTCGACGTTGCGGATCTGCTCCTTAATCTT
>CAZMDV010000525.1:0-2020 GCA_964564875.1 uncultured Salinivenus sp. | reverse complement strand
TGCTGCTGCACCTTGCTGATCTCGAGCTCAAAGGCGTGGGCCCCGTTCACGACACGCCGCCCATGCCGCTCCAGCCACGCCAGCAGTTGGCGTGTGTGCTCCACGGCCGGGGTGTGGCCCCGCGTGTGCGAGGAGGCGCTCATGCGGTTCAGGAAGACGCCCTCCGGCGGCGCGCTCGTCACGTCAAAATGCCCCTCGTCGACGAACCATTCCTCGTAGGGGACGCCGGCGCCGTCGAGGGCCGTGCGGAGCGGGGGCATCCAGTCTTCATTTTCGTAAATGACATACACCTCCATGACGCGGGCGGCTCAATTGAGCGTAGCAACGAAAAACGCCCTTCGGCGGGGAGCCGAGAGGGCGTATGCGGTCACAGAACAGCGGGGCGGACACTCGGCTCACGTGCAGGAACGAGGGGGATAACGACACCAGCGTCGACACTGCACGGCAAGCATCGGGGCGCACAGAGAGACTGCGAGCAGCAAAACTGTGATGCCGTACACCGGGGCACTCCACGCGTTCCGTCCGACAGGATCGTTACGCCCGGCTGCCGTGTCGCTCCAGGATGGCGTCGGCTTGCTCCTGAACCTCGGGCTGCTCGCGGAGCTCGTGGATGGCATCTTGGGCGTGATGGTAGGCCTCGTTGTGGCTTACGATCCGTTCGGGATAGTCCTCCCCGACTGAGAAGTTGGCGGCCCGCTGCTCGATCGGGGACATCTTCCAGGGCTCGTGCACGTAGGCATCGGTCTCGATTCGGGCAAGCTCAGGCACCCAGCGGCGGATGAACGTGCCGTTGGGGTCCTGATCCTTGCCCTGCTTGATGGGGTTGTAGATGCGCACGCGGTTGATGCCGGTGGTGCCGGACTGCATCTGCACCTGCGGGTAGTGGATGCCGGGCACGTAGTCGGCCATGAGGCCGCCGTAGGTGGGGGCGAAGCGGCGCCAGTCGAGCCACAGGTCGTACGCCGCAAACGAGCAGAGCATGGCCCGCATGCGGAAGTTGAGCCAGCCCGTTTTGCGGAGGCGGCGCATGCAGGCGTCGACCATGGGGAAGCCGGTGCGGCCGTGGAGCCACGCGTCGTAGAGCGCCGGGTCCCAGTCGTCGGCCCGCAGGTCGTCGAAGGCCGGGATGTAGCTTTCGGTTTGGATGCGGGGCGCATCCTCCAGCTTCTGCGTGAAGTGGCTGTGCCAGTGGAGTCGGCTGTCGAAGCTGTCGAGGGATTTGCGGCGACCAACGGCCTCCTCACCGCCGACGCCCCGCAGTTCCTCGTGCCGCTGCCGCAGTTCGTAGACCACGCGCCGCAGGCTGATGGTGCCAAAGGCGAGGTGCACCGACATCCGTGAGCACTCCGTCGTGGCGGGCGCGGGCCGCGACATGGCCCGCCGGTAGTCCTGGCCCCGGTCGTAGAGAAACGACTCGAGGGTACGGTGCGCCTCCGCCTCCCCGATCTGCTGGAGGGCGGCGGTGGGGGGGCGCAGGCCGAGGTCGGCGTGAGCAGGCATCGGGCCCGGCTCAATGCCTTCCACGGGCCGGAGCGTGTCGGGCGGATGAATGAGCGGCCGGTCCATGTACGCCTCCCACCGGTCCGCCCAGTGGTCACGGTCGTGCGGCCCCCGGATGACGCCCCGGCTCGGCACCTCCGTAAACGACACGCCCTGCGTATCGGCCCAGTCCCGGACGCGTTGATCCCGCTCGTGGGTGCGCTGATTGCCCGTCTCTTCGTGGGCCCAGAGACGAATCGGCCCCACCTGCTCGCGGAGCGTGTCGAGCACGCCCGGCATCTCGCCACAGCGCACCACCAGGGGCTGGCCTCGTTTCGCCAGGCGGGCGCGGAGCTCGATCAGGGCTTCGCGGATGAGGGTCCAGTGGCGCGGACGGTAGTCGTCTGCTGCTGCAATCGACGGTTCGGCCACGTAGAGGGGCAACACTGGACCACGTTCGGCGGCGGTGGCCAGGGGACGGTGATCCCCTACGCGGAGATCTCGCTTATACCAGACGACTTGTACAGGTGTGGGCATGGGG
>CAZMDV010000524.1:0-2030 GCA_964564875.1 uncultured Salinivenus sp. | reverse complement strand
GACGCGTCGAGGGTCTCCAGGTGCTCCGTGGGATCGAGATGGAGAGGAAGGAGCACGTAGCTGCTTTCGCGGGCCACGTCGTAGCTCCCCAGCCACGCCAACTTCTCCAAGACGGCGACCCCCGGATGCTCACTGGCATAAGCGACCTGGGTCCCCTTGTGGTGCCAGCGACCGCTGGTTTCAAGACTTCCTTTCCCGCGGAACGCGGTGTCCACGTATCGCTCCTTTTCGAGACGCCAGATGGTGCGCACGGTGGGTGAAGACAATCGAAGGGACGACGTTCACGGGAGCCGCGGCTCTACGCCGGCAGGCCGTACTCGATGTGGTAGAGCATCGTCTTGACCTCCTCCATGCCCGTCACCGTGTCCATATGGTCGAGCGGAGAGTCCCCCCCGAGCATGGAGTGCGGCGTGCGAAGCCACTCGCGCGCCGGCTCGGCGCCGTCGAGGGCCTTCCGGGCCAGGGCGACGATCTCGGCCAGGATCACCAGGCGATCGGACTCGTCGGTGGTGAGCGTGCCGGTTTCGCGTCGCCGTTTCAGCGTGCGGGCCGAGACGCCGAGGGCCCGGGCCAGAAGATCGTCGGACGCGTTAAGGTGGTCGCGCACGTGCTCCAGCGCGGTGTACGGGAGGCCCGCCCGGACCGCCGCGACGGGATCGGTTCCGATCTCGGGAATGATCGATGCGGCCGTGGAGGGCGTCTCGGAGTGGGGCATTTGGGGACGAGATTACTTCTGAACCTGAACGGCTCGGTGCTCACTGTCACCTGTCAAAGAAGTTTCGACAGGTGTCAAGCCGTCGGGCCTCAGACACTTGCCAGGGTCCAGGACGACCTCGCCTCCGTGGGGAAATTGCGGATGCGTCCCCGAAACCGAGATGGACGGCCCGTCGTTGCGTACGTGCACTGAATGCCCATTTCTTGTCGGAGGCCGATGGCCGAGCTTCACCTCACCGACCTCGACGAGCAGGTGCTCCACCGTCTGCGCGAGCGCGCCCGGAAGGCGGGTCTGACCCTTGAAGAGCGGGTTCGGTCCCTTCTCACGAAGGACGCCGAAGGAGAGGTTGGCGATTCGGATGAGGACGTGCAGACCCTCCGAATGCCGTCCCCTGACGGGTCGTTCCGGGACGTGGATCCGGTCGAGGCGCCGTGAATCTCCGCCTCTGAGCTCCTCATCCGCGATCGCCGCCGATAGCCCTGCTTGATGCCTATTCACTACCTCGATGCCAGCGCCTGGGTGAAGCGCTACGTCGCTGAAGAGGGCAGTCACCGGGTGAACGCGTGGATGAATCGGAATCCACTGGTTGCGAGTGCGGCGCTCGGCGTGACGGAGGTGCTCAGCACGATAGTCCGGAAGGCCCGCGCCGGTGATGAGGCGCGCTCGGGACGTTGCGCTTCGCTTTGGACTTCGGGGCGCGGACACCGTGCATCTTGCGTCTGCGCTCTGGCTGGAGGCGCATCCCCCGCCGAACATCGCGTCCGTGACGATGATCGTGTCCGATCGTGAACTGGCCGAGGCGGCCGAGGAAGCCGGGCTCGACGTGTACGACCCGACGCGGGAGCCCCTCCCAAGCCCCTGAGCGAATCAATCTCGTGACGGCGGGGCGACGAGACGCTTCGTTGGGACTCGATGAGAGGCACACGTCGCTCCTTCGGGATGCGAGTTGAGAGCCCCGGAGGATGGGGCCGGATGCAGGGGGGCGCATAGCGAGGATCTTCGTCCGCTCCGTGCAACGGAAGACGTGCAATTTCATCCTCTCCCAAGTCGACATGGAACGCATCAAAGTAGAGCTGGACCTGCCCCGCGTCCTGCTCGGGGTGCTTCGCGGGACGGAAGAGGAGCTCAAGCTGCTGATTGCCCTGGAGCTGTTTCGGGAAGAGAAACTCTCCTCCGGCAAGGCCGCCGAGGTGGCCGGACTCTCGAAAGCCGAGTTTATCGACGAGTTGGGTCGGCGCGGCACCCCCTATTTCACCGAAACGCCGGAGGAACTGGACGCGCAGCTTGAGGAGGTGCGAGAGCTGTTCGGGGACTC
>CAZMDV010000523.1:0-2031 GCA_964564875.1 uncultured Salinivenus sp. | reverse complement strand
ATCTGGTTCACAAGAAACAGCGACCCTTGCCTTCGTGGCAACGGTCGCTTTTCTTGTTCTGTGGGGTTGTGGAACGAGGCGCAACTCCGGAGGAGGGTCGTTTGGGCGTTCCCATCCATCTCCCACTCCTTGCTCCTTCGCTCACATGATAGGGTCGCTGTTGTGCACTGACGACCGCTGGCTCGCGGTACGTCTCTCGCTCGTGCTGGGAATTGTGCTATGTGTGGGGCTCGTTGGGTGCGGAGGAGGGGCCGCTCCTTCCGACCCGGCCTCGATGTGCGATCCGGACGACGGGGGACTGAGCCTGGCGAAGGGGTTCTGTGCCACCATCGTGGCCGAGGACCTTGGAGCCACACGTCACCTCGCGGTAGCCGACAATGGGGATGTGTACGCGGCGGTCCGCGACACGACAGACGCGGCTGGCATCGTGGCCCTCCGGGACACCGACGGCGACTACACGGCCGACCGGACCGAGTATTTCGGCGACGGCAGCGGAACAGGCATAGGTCTTCGGAACGGATATCTCTACTTCGGGGCCGACTCCGCGGTCTGGCGCTACGAGAAAGCCGCCGAGGAACTCATCCCATCTGGAGATCCCGAAACGATCGTGGGCGGCTTTCCCGAGCAGCGGCAGCACGCCGTGAAGCCCTTTGACTTTGACGGCGACGGCCATCTGTACGTGAACGTCGGAGCCCCCTCGAACGCGTGCATGGAGGAGATGCGTACGAAGGGCTCGCCCGGCCAGGATCCGTGTCCGCTTCTTGAGGAGTATGCGGGCATCTGGCAGTACCACGCCGACGAGACCGGTCAGCAGCACGCGCCCGACGCCCGCTACGTTACGGGCATTCGGAATGCCGTGGCGCTCACGTGGAATGACGCCGCCGACAACCTGTATGCGGTGCAACACGGACGCGATCAGCTGAAGCAGTTCTTCCCCGATCTCTATACCCAGAAGGAGAGCGCCGAGCTCCCTGCGGAGGAGTTCTTCAAGGCCGATGAGGGCGACAACTTCGGCTGGCCGTACTGCTACTACGACTGGCGGAAGGAGAAGAAAGTCCTCGGGCCGGAGTACGGGGGAGACGGGGAGGAGGTGGGACGCTGCGATCAGTTCAAGGATCCGATTCAGGCCTTTCCCGGCCACTGGGGGCCGAACGCCGTGCTCTTCTACGATGGCGACCAGTTTCCGGAGACATACCAGGATGGGGCCTTCATCGCCTGGCACGGCTCGTGGAATCGGGCGCCCCTCCCGCAGGAAGGATACAAGGTCACGTTCACGCCCTTTGACGGGGACCGGCCCTCTGGAGAATACGAGGTGTTCGCCGACGGCTTCGCCGGGACGGATTCGCTCCGGAGTCCGGCGAAGGCCGAGTACCGGCCCACGGGACTAGCGGTGGGACCGGACGGTGGGCTCTACGTGTCCGACGATGAGAATGGCACCATCTGGCGGATCGTGTATGCGGACACGGAGAACTGACTGCGCAGTCGGACGATCGATCGCCCACGCTCCTACGCCCTCTTCTCCACCGCCGTGCAGTACCTGAGCACCCGCGCGCCCGATCATTGCGTTTCTCTCTCCACGGCGCTGCAGGACGGCCTCGCGCCGGACGGGGGCCTCTACGTCCCCAAGCGGTTTCCCGACCTCGGCCCTGAGGCATTCGAGGGCTGCACCACGATCGAGGCGGTGGCCGAGCGGCTCCTCCGCCCCTTCGCGGAGGGCGATCCGTTGGTCGAATTGCTCCCCGCCATCTGTGAGGCCACGTACGGGTTTCCCGTGCCGCTGCGAGAGATTGGCCGCGACACGCGCGTGCTAGAGCTGTTTCACGGCCCCACGGCGGCGTTCAAGGACGTGGGCGCGCGCTTCCTGGCCGACAGCCTCGCCCGCCTCAACGAGGAGGCCGACCAGCCGCTCACCATCCTCGTGGCCACGTCCGGCGACACCGGTGCCGCGGTGGCGTCGGCGTTCTGGCAGAAACCGAACGTCGAGGTCGTCGTCCTTTATCCGAAGGGCAAGGTGTCCGACCGGCAGGAGAA
>CAZMDV010000522.1:0-2033 GCA_964564875.1 uncultured Salinivenus sp. | reverse complement strand
CCCTCGTTTTCATCCGTCCTGGTGTCTCCCGCCACGTTCTCCTGCTTCGGGCCCACCGCCTCTCGCACGCACCGAAAGCCGGTGTCCACCGAGGCCTCGTCCTTCGGTTGCGTGTCGCGCATCCCCGCACTGATGAACGCCGCGCTCGAATTCCAGGCCCCTCCCCGTACCACGCGCCGCGGCTCACTCTCGTCTCTGTGGCGGGGATTGAAATCCGAGAGGTCGTCGTATGACGGGGTGTATGCATCCTGGGTCCATTCCGCCACGTTGCCCACGATGTTGTGCAGCTTCCAGCCGTTCTGAGAAAAGGAATCGACCGGTGCGGTGAAGGCATGCCCGTCGGCGGAATGGCCCTGAGGGGGATTGTAGTTGGCGCGGAAGTTCCCATCTTCGTCCCGCGTGCTTAGCCCTTCCCAGGGATAGATCCGGCCGACGTGTCCGCTGCGCGCAGCGTACTCCCACTCCGCTTCCGTGGGCAAGCGCTTGCCCTGGGCTTCACAGTAGGCCCGGGCTTCGTCCCAGGTCACGGCCACGACCGGGTGGTCTGCGTAGTGGTCGCTCCGGAAGTAGGCCTCCCAGCTTGCCTGCGTCCGAACGTCGGTCCAGGCGGTAGAATCGGGGAGCCGCTTTTTGCGCTCGCTGGGGGAAAGTTGGCTGAGGTAATCGCGGTACTCGGCGTTGCTGACTTCATGCTGATCAACGTAGACGGAGTTGACAGTGACGCGCTTGCGGCCGGCATTCTGAACAGAGAGGGGGTCCTCGCCGGCGTGGCCCATGACGAAGGTGCCGCTGGGAACGAGGACCGCGTCCTCGTAGCGGGAGGAGGCCGGGCGAGAGCGCTGAGTGCTCACCGAATCGGTCGCCTTTTGACGATCGTTCGCTTCCGGACTCGACTCCGAGACGACCGGCTCCGGGGCGGGAGGGGCGCCATCGTCTGAGAACCCGCCAAAATTGACCTTCAGGCCAAAGCCTAGTAGCTGGTTGAGCGAATCGAACGGGCCGGTCGAACTTCCATTTGGTCCATTGCTGGCCCCGTCGATCGCATCGTCCGGATAGGTGAAGTTGAACCGTGATTCGACGAAGAAGGAAACGGAGCTGTTGAAGGGGATGCTTACCCCTCCGCCAACGGACGGACCGTACCCCGTCTTCAGGCCGCTGAAGGTGACGTTGGCACCTGCGTCGACGTACGGAGATACGCCCCAGTCGGGAGTGTCGAACGTGTAGCGGCCCAGAAGTTGAAAAGTATAGCGGTACGAGTCCTTGAGGCCGGTCTCCCCGGCGTAGCCGACGATTGGATAGTTGCCGACCTGTAGGCCGAGGGCGACGGCAAAGGCCCGGGAATGCTGGTATCCCAGCTCACTGGAGTTTGCAAACGGGACGCCCGTGCCCCGGATAAACTCCTGGAAGTCGAGAGGGTGCCCGACGTTCTGTGCTGGGAAGTCGCCGGTGTAGTCCGAGAGGCCGGCCCCGACCTTGGCAAAAAACGAGCCGCTGACGTCTCTGGACTGTGCGGAGGAGGAAAGGGGGGCGAGAAGAATCAGTGCCAGTCCAAGAGCAGCCCATCCGCAACGAAAATGCTTCAGAGCAGAGTCGGTGTACGCGGGAAAAGACATCTTTCAGACGAGGGCTGTAGAAATTAGAGGATAGTGCTCCGTGGCCCTTGTCGGAGCAATCTCCGTGCCATCCGTGCCAGCGACGGGAAAAAGACGGTGCGCGGAGAAGCTGTTTGTCTCCTGGGATGGACCGAGGGGGACTACTTCGCGGCTCTCCCGTAAAGATCACCCGATGTCGTACAGGGCTGCTCGCATCCCGAACATTAGAGTATTGGGGAGGCTCGACGAAGCAGTAACCCCTCCGGCTTCAGCCGGGAGAGACGCCGAGGTTCTTGGCTCGACGTTCGCCTTATGCACTCCGAGAAACCACGCGTAGGAGCCGTCTGAACAGGGTCGTGGGTATTTTCAACGTCCCGGACGGCGGCCCTGACCCTGAAAAATGGGTCTGCTGTTTCCACAGCGCGATGCGCACCGCGGCCA
>CAZMDV010000521.1:0-2052 GCA_964564875.1 uncultured Salinivenus sp. | reverse complement strand
CCGGGCCGTACAGGTTGGTCGGCATGAGCGTGAGCATGTCGTCCCCGTGCTGGCGACGGAAGGCCTCACACAGCTTGTGGCCCGCGATCTTGGCCACGGCGTACCACTGGTTCGTCGGCTCCAGCGGGCCGGTCAGCAGACAGTCCTCCGGCATTGGCTGGGGGGCGTGTTTCGGATAAATACAGGTCGATCCCAAAAAGATCAATCGGTCGACTCCGGTCTCGTGGGCGGCGGTGATCACGCTCTGCTCGATCGCCAGGTTGTCCCCGATGAAGTCGGCCGGATAGCGGTCGTTGGCCAGGATGCCCCCGACGCGGGCCGCCGCCAGGACCACGAAATCCGGCTGTTCGTCCCCAAAGAACTGGCGGGTGGCGTGGGGGTCGCGGAGGTCGAGCTCCTCAGACGACCGACCCACGAGATTCGCATAGCCGGCGCCCTCCAAGCGAGACCAGATGGCCCGGCCTACCATGCCCCGGTGACCGGCGACGTAGATTTTGGCGTCAGGATCGGCGAGGCGCATCGGACACGGGACAAGCAGGGCAGACAGTGAAACCAGGACCGGAGCTTCGCAGGGGTGAGCGATCGGGCCCCAAAGCTTTCCGCAACGACCACTCCAGAGTTGGAAAATCCCCCGGGAAACGCAATGGCGCGGCCTGGTCCTGCAGATCCCTCATCGAATTTTTATGCGCGTTAAGGCAGGAGGCGCCGCGGAGCTCGGTACTGTCCGAATGCAGGATCGTCTGCGATCTCTTCACGCAGTCGTCTACGTGTCCCAAACCGCCGTGGCGGCATGCAGGAGGGCCTGGTCTGGCAGATCGAAGACGAACGGGTCGACTGGTTCGTTCTGGGGGGCGGTGAGTCTGTCGCGCTCTCGCCTATCGCGCTCTCGCCCGACGCGGAGGGCCGCCTCGAAAGCCGCGTGTTTCCGGGGCTCGTGCTGAACACAGAAGCTCTTTTGACTGCGAACGTTCGTCGGGCCCTTTTTCTTCCCCACCCTCACTCAAAACCAATGGCACAGGGGGAGCCCAACCTCATGCGGGCCGTCGTGTACAGGGCCGAGGGGGCGGCAGGGGCTCCCAGCGCAGCCCTGAGACCATTCGGTCGCTATGCTCCCAATGGCAGGGAGAGATTCCTTTTCACGTCGATTCCAAGCCGCGTTGCCACATCGTGGAGGACATCGAGCTCATCCATTTTTGATGCGGAGTCGATCTGGTGACTGAGTTCTGGCTGCTGTACTGGGGATGATTTCCAAGACCCGCCGGAACGTTGCCCATCGATGGCAATCCGACCCAATCATGATCGTGTCGTCCGGCGAGGTGCACGCCGCGCCCTACAGGGCGCTCTCCAGGCACCCCTGTGACGCCCGCCAACCCGCCTCGTCCCCGTTTGGCGGTTGAAGGACACCATTGGCTCAGGCCTCTCAGGCCACCGCACGGGAACACGGCGATGCTTACCGCGACGACGAGGCCCCGTCCGCTCCGTTGTACACGGTTTGCCACGTGAGGCCGAGGCGCAGCCCGACGCGCTCTGCGTAGAATTCGCCGGTGTCGACGGCCACGGCCGCGTTGTAGGACAGCCCCGCCACGGAAGGCACCCGTCCGCGGACTTTGGCACGAAACGACCACTGGTCCAGGCGGCCGGTGAGCCGGCTGGTGGTAGACTCGCAGCTCGGGGTTTCGCAGATCTTGTTCGCCGCGCCGTAATTTCGGCTGTACGTCCCAAGCAATTGGTAGGAGAGCCCGGCGCCGAGATCTCCCTCGACCCCAAGGTGGTGGGCCACGACGATGTTGTTGCCAACCCCCGGAAGATTGTTTGCAAGGCCCGGCGTTTCAGACGCCGGGGTCAGGAGCGGGACGCCCAGCGTGCGGCCCTGATAGGTCCAGCCGCCCTTGTACTTGAAGTGGTTGTAGTAGCCGTCGGCCCCCCGGTCCTCGCCAAGGTCCCGGCGGGCCCCCTGCCGCGTCGTGCGCAGGTGCTCCCAGAGCACCCCGCTGACAAGCGCCGAGTCGTCCCAGCGGAGACTCACGCCCCAGAGCCCGTCCCACACGTTGC
>CAZMDV010000520.1:0-2063 GCA_964564875.1 uncultured Salinivenus sp. | reverse complement strand
CGTACGCCACGAGGGTGCCCGCGATGAGCACCACCGACACGGCGAACTGAAAGACAATCAGGCCCTTCTGGAGGGGCGGCGTGCCGCGCGTGCCCGCCTTCCGTCGCGAGCGTCCGCCCAGCACGTCGACGGGATCAAACCGGCTCAGGATGAAGGCCGGGTACCCGCCCGCCCCGAGGGCGGTGATCGCCGTGATGATTAGCAGCGCACCGATCGCAAACGGATCCGAGAGGACGCCCGCCCGCAGCGGAATGCCGGTAAGCGTCCGAAACAGGGGAAGGGCGCCCACGACCAATCCTACAGCTCCCACCAGCGCCAGCCCCGACAGCACCGCCGACTCGCCGAGGAACTGAATAGCGATCTGGCTCCGATAGGCCCCCACCGTTTTCCGCACGCCAATCTCGCGGGCTCGCTCGCTGGCCCGGGCGGTTGCGAGGTTCACGAAGTTCACGCAGGCCAACGCCAGCACGATGACCGCAACGAGGGAGAACAAAAAGACGTAGGCGATGGAGCCATTCGGCTCAATCTCCTCGAACAAATTGGAATGGAGGTGAATGCGCGTAAGGGCCTGCAACTGGAGGGACCCGCCGAACTGACCCTGTGCCCGTTCCTTTACCTGTCGGGTAAGCCGGTCCGCTAGCTGGTCCGGCGAAGTGCTCTCCGGAATCTTCATGTAAGCCCGGTATCCATAGCTTCCCCAGTTGTCCCGCCTTTGCTCCTCAAAGTTAAAGAGAGCGTTGAGGGTTGACAGCGAGAGCAAAATTCTGGGGTGGAAGTGCGACGCATGCGGAAGCGGCTCCAGAACCCCTGTCACCTGCATGCGCACAGGCCGATCAGCCCCCCAGAGCCCGTTCATCTCGAGGGTTTTCCCCACCGGGTTCTGGTCCCCAAAATACTTCTCCGCCACGGACGGGGCGATCACGACCGAGCGGGGCTCCTTGAGGGCTTCCGCGGCCGAGCCCCTCCGCAGCGGAAAGGTAAACACGTCGAGAAACGACGGCTGCGCGATAAACACGCGCTCAGTGAAGTGCTGGGTCTCGTGGCTCACGACCGTCTCGCTGTTTTCGAAAAACGCGGTGACCGACAGCGACGGATTCTTCTCAGCGACCGTCCGAATCGCCGGCCAGTACGTGCTGGGGGTGCTTCGGCCTTCCCAGTTGCTCACGAGCCGATAAATCTGGTCGGCGTTCTCGTGGAAGTCGTCGTAGCTGAGTTCGTGGCGGACGTAGAGCGTGATGAGGAGACACACCGCAATCCCTACCGCCAGACCGATGACGTTGATGGCGGTGTACCCGAGGTGACGGCGCACAGCCCGAACGGCGGATTTGAAGTAATTCGGAAACATCGGTCACGCGTCGGGTAGGCGATGAAAGAGACTCCTGAGGGACGACCTGAATTCCATACCCCTACGACCGACCGGCCCCAACAGTCTCCGCCTCGTCGATTCGGTAGTCGGCCTCGATCCAGCCGTCGTCGAGCTCGATGATGCGGTCGCCGTACCGGGCCAGGGTTTCGGAGTGGGTCACCTGCACGATCGTCACGTCGTCCCGCTCGTTTAGCGTCGTCAGCGTCTCCATGATGTCCTCGCTCTGCTGCGACTGCAGGTTGCCGGTCGGCTCGTCAGCCAAAATCACTGTCGGCTCGATAATGAGCGCCCGCGCCACGCCCACGAGCTGCTGCTGGCCACCGGAGAGCTGGTTGGGGAACAGGTCCTGCTTGGCCACCAGCGAGAAGCGGTCGAGCATGTCGGCCACCTTGCTCTCACGCTCCGAACTGGAGAGGCCTTTGTAGATGAGCGGGGTCTCCAGATTCTCGTAGACGGTGAGGTCGTCGATCAGGTGGTAGGCCTGGAACACGAAACCGATCTGGGAGCGGTGAATTTCGGTCCGGCGGTCCTCGCTCATTTCGTGGACGGGGTCGCCCATGAACTCGTATTCGCCCTTGGTCGGCTCATCGAGCAGGCCCAAGATGTGGAGCAGCGTCGTCTTGCCGGCGCCGGACGGGCCCTGAATGGTCACGAACTCGCCCTCCTCAATGCTGAGGTCGATTTGGCGAAGGACGAA
>CAZMDV010000519.1:0-2084 GCA_964564875.1 uncultured Salinivenus sp. | reverse complement strand
CTCGAGCCCTACACGGCCCACTATCCGCCCTGGGCAAAGGAACTGGCCCGGAAGTATTTCACGAAGACCGTCTCGACGTTCATCCTGCACGGCGACATCCGGGACGTGGTGCCCACCGAGGACCGTGACGGAAACCGCATCTACCCGCCGCTCCGCCGCTTCCTCACGGACGACCTCTTCGCGGCCCGTGATGTTATCGTCTTTTATGACCGCAGCGCCGGCATCCACTTCGCGGACCCAGCCTCCCGGAAGGACTTCAATCGCGCCCTCGCCGGACAGGACACCCTCGCGGGCACCGAATACGAGGACAACCTGCCGAAGGCCCCCAACAAGGTGTTCGAACTGCTCGAAGACTACTTCCGTCTCCGCCTTTCGGACGGGACGCGGGTGGCCTGCGTCATCGACTACGCGGAGACCGTGGCCCCCATGGCCGAGGCCTCCATGTATTCGGCGCAAGACCGCCAGTCGCTCGTCTACCTACAGAAGTGGTCCCGCGACTCGCTCTTCCTGGAGAGCGACTTCACGCTCACGCTCCTCACCGAAAACCTGACGGACCTGAACCAGCAACTCGTTCAGAGCCCGCACACCGCGGAGCTCTACGTCCCGATCCCCGAGGAGACCGACCGCCAGCAGTACATCGACTGGGCCCTGGAGGAGCGCGACGACCTCTTCCACGCCCATTCGGACGTCTCCCCCGAGGCCCTCGCCGGCAACAGCGCCGGCCTCAACTACACGCAGCTCCGGACCATCCTGGCCGACGTCCTGGAAAACCAGAACCGGCTCACGCCCGAGACGCTGTCCGGCCTCAAGAAGGAGTTTATCGAGGCGGAGGCCTACGGGATGCTCGAGTTCATCGAGACGGACAACTCGCTCGACCTGATCGCGGGCCACACGGCGGCGAAAGATCATCTGCGTCAGGCAGCCCAGGCGGTGCAGGAGGGTCAGCACGACATTCTCCCGATGGGCTATCTCGTGAGCGGCCCGGTAGGCTGCGGCAAAACGTTTTTGATCAACTGCTTTGCCGGAGAGATTGGCATTCCGATGGTGAAGCTCAAAAATTTCCGCTCCCAATGGCAGGGGGTCACGGAGGGCAACCTGGAAAAGATCTTGAACCTGCTGGAGGCGATGACGCCGGTGGCCGTCATGATCGACGAGGCCGACGCCGCCCTCGGCAACCGCAACATGCAGGGCGACTCCGGAGTGAGCCAGCGGGTCTTCTCGCAGATCGTGTCGTTCATGAGCGACCCCGCGCACCGGGGCAAGGTGATCTTCTTCCTCGTTACGGCCCGCCCCGACCTCATGCCGGTGGACCTGAAGCGCCAGGGCCGGGCCGAGGAGCACCTGTCGCTCTTCTACCCCCACACTCGCGAGGACCGGGAGGAGTTGTTGGAGGTGATGAAAGACCGTACTGGCGTGGATCTCCCCATGGACGACGTGCCTCCGGATCTATTGGAGGGCGAGCGCACCTACAGCGGCGCCGACATGGAGGCCATTCTGACCCGCGCGTCGTTCCGTGCTGCCGGGTCGAACGACGGCACTGTGACCCCAGAGATCCTCCAGGAAACTGTCAATGACTTTATCCCGCCCACCTACCCGACGGAGGTGGAGTTGCAACAGCTGGCCGCCGTGCTGGAGTGCACGAGTCGCGACCTGCTGCCGGAGCAGTTCCGTTCGATGGATCGGGCCGAGGTGGTTGAGCGGCTCGAACAGCTGAAGCGGATGGTGGGTGGACCCTCCGTGTAATCGGGCGCGCGGCGTCTGGCGTCGCGACGAAGTGCATCCCGGAGCGACGAGTCGGCTGTACGACACGACGAATCGGATGACACTGCGGTCGACGGCTCTTAGGTTGGCACTGCCTCAACCCTACGCCTCACCGAACGCCTGCGCTTTGCATGACTGCTTCCACCTATCGCCGCTGCATTGGCCTTCTCATCTGCCTGGGCCTTCTGGGAACGATGTCCGCCACCCACGCCCAGGACTACGAGGTGCCGACGGTCACGGACACCTACGCCCTCGAAAACGCCCGGGTCGTCCAGGCCCCCGGCCAGGTGCTCGAATCGGCTACGGTCGTCGTGCGGGACGGG
>CAZMDV010000518.1:0-2105 GCA_964564875.1 uncultured Salinivenus sp. | reverse complement strand
TCTAAAAGCAGTAGATTGGCCACTTATGTCGCCCGTCCCCGTCAAAACCAAGCCTCAAGTCCGACCATGAAACTGAAAAATGATGTCGTCAAGGATGTACTGGAGCTGATAGCAGACCGCGAGAATCTGTTCGAGGCTCCCGACTGGGCGGAGGTCGCTTCCGAACATGGTGAGCACGCGGTACTGTTGGCCGTGGCCTTGTTGAAGGATGCTGGTTACATCCGCGTCGTGGACAGCAGTTCAAGCATGGCCGCGAACGCGTTGGGAGTGCCCGCTTCGCTCGGCAGTCTCGGCCCCGCCAGGTTAACCTGGTCGGGACGCAGTCAGCTGAGTGAGTTGCGCGGAGACAGCTCTTTCCCTCTCTGAGGCTCCAGTGGAGCTTTCGCACCGCCCGGTCGCGAAGCAGCTGGACAAGTGGGCCGGGCTTTTCCGTTTGGCTTAACGGCATAAGCCCGCAACACAAAACGCCCGCCCCGGGAGAACCGAGACGGGCAGGTTCGAGCTGAGCGGGGCCACTCCCGCGGGCGTGTGGGGCGGGGGGCGAACGGTCAGTACGAGTCGAGCCGCGTGGTGGCGTCGGTGCCGTAGTCGCTGAGCGTGCTTGTGTACCGGGTGTCGTTGCGCGAGGCCCGGTAGCGCACCACGTGGCCCGGCACCTCGTCGGAGAGAAACCATGTGACAGAACTTCCACCCGGGGTGCCGCTGTATTCGACGCGCCGCGCCGTGAAGGTGCCAGCAGGCGTATCGATTTGCTCGGTGCCCGTCGTCGCGCCCTCCACGCTCTCCTCAGTTAGGCGCTGGGGCGGGCGGTAGACCGTTTCCTCGGTCACCGGCACTTCGCCGACCTCGCTCTCCGGGTCCTGGGCCCGCATCCGCAGGACCTCTTCCTGGTCCGGGTCGAGAAGCGCCTCGTAGATCCAGGCTTCTCCGTCCTGGACGCCGCGCACGCGCCACCACTCGTTGCCGTCGTCGGTGGTGGTGAGGAATGCCCGTTCGAGGGTGTCAAGGGCCGTCTCGCCCTCGGCGGTCCGGATCTGGTAGTAGGCCCATTCCCCGGGCTCGTAGCGCGCCTCCGCCGGCCACGACCCCCCAGCCGAGAAGGCGTAGGAGAACATGATCTGGGCCTGCTGCACCATGACTTGGTTGTAGCGGGCCGAGCCAGGGGGGGGGAGGTCGGCGGCACGCACAATCTCGGCACCGAGGGCCTTGCCCACCTGCTCGCCGGCCGCGTCCGCCGCGGAGTCGAGGCCCTCATCCACGACGGAGGAGGCGGAGGAGCACCCGGTGAGGGTGCCGCCCGCCAGGGCAGCAAGCAGAAGGGCAGCTACGAGTGTGCGAGTACGGGCGAAGGATGAAGAGTGAGCGGGACACATAAGCGGACGAGAGCGATGGTGAGCAGAGAAAACGAGCAGAGACGTCATGGCGGAAGAGAAACGGTGAGGCCGACGGGGGCAACTCCCCCCAATCAGGTATTTCGGTTGATAACGTCTTCAAGACCGGAAGGCAAACGTCGCCCTCAAACCACAAGGCCAGGCGTCCGGACGAGCCTTAATCTTAGCTCTTACTTCACAAAGGAGCCTACTCGACGCATCCAGCTGGCCGGACCGCAACACAAATCGCCCGCCCCTCCGGTGAAAAAGAGAAGGGCGCAATCGCCGCGGGTGCGGCGCTACTGTTGTCCTGATGTGGGCGGTTTCCAAACCCGCCAGGATGATCCCCGCGTCTCCGGGAGCACCCAGGTAGCGGTCGTCGAAGGCGTCGGCTATTGGTTCCTGCTGGCATTTCGAGTGGCTGCCGGAACTTCACGAGAGCTCCTGGCGGAAAGACGGTTCTGGGGCAGGATGGAATTCCGATCCTGAGCATTCTCCGCTGACGTTCGGCACCGGACGTCAAGAGGCTCTCCGGGCTGTGAATCCCGATCGGTCTCGCCGGTGGAATTTGATCATTCCATCGGCCATCTCGTCGGTCTTAGGCTCAAGCCAGCCCCCTCCGCTTACCGGATCCATTTCATCTCGTCCTTCCCAGGTGAAGCGAAATCGGGGGCCCGAACCGCCGTCTTCGACCTGTCCGTCAAGACCTCCGGAGACGAGTCCAAACTGAAAGTC
>CAZMDV010000517.1:0-2107 GCA_964564875.1 uncultured Salinivenus sp. | reverse complement strand
GTGACGGGCCGCAGCCGAACCCAGTTGGACTGTCACTATTCCCGGAGCACTTTCGTCCATCCGCGCACCCAATCCTCCATACCTTGCATCGCCGATGATGGATCGCCTCGAAACGATCGACCTCCATTTCCAGAACCGTCCCCAGACCATCGCGGCCTACCTGATTCCCCGTGAGGACGGCGCAGCCCTCGTGGAGACGGGTCCCGGCTCCACCTTCCCGATGCTGCAGGCCCGGCTTGCCGATCACGGCCTCACCCCGGCCGACATCACGGAGGTGCTGTTGACCCACATCCATCTCGACCACGCCGGTGCCGCGGGGCACCTGGCCCAGCACGGTGCCACCATCTACGCGCACCACGTCGGCGTCCCCCATCTCTCCGATCCAGAGACCCTCCTGGAGAGTGCCGAGCAAATCTACGGCGACGACATGGAACGGCTCTGGGGCAACATGCACCCTGTTCCGGAGGATCAGCTCGTCGCGCTCGACGACGAAGACACTGTGGCTCTGGGCGACCGGCAGGCCCTCGCCCTCGACACGCCGGGCCATGCCTCGCACCACCTGAGCTACGTCATCGGCGACGTGTGCTTCACCGGCGACGTCGGGGGCGTGCGGCTTCCGGGCGAAGAATACGTCGAGCTTCCCCTGGCGCCCCCCGAAATCCACCTCGACCACTGGCGTGAGAGCCTGACTCGCCTCCGCGTCGCCGCCGACCGCCACGACCTCACCCGACTCGTCCCGACTCACTTTGGGGTCTACGACGACGTGTCGGCCCACCTCGATCGCCTGGAGGGCGTCATTGAGGCTGCGGACAAGTGGACGGTCGGTGCGCTGCCCGAGCTGGCCGAAGACGACGAGGCCCTGCGCGAGGCCGTCACCGAGTGGATGCACGACCTCGCGATCACCAACGGCGTGGATGAGGACGCGTGGGAGCGCTACGAGTTGGCCAATCCAAGCTGGATGGCGGCGCTGGGCCTGCGGCGGTACTGGCGAAAGCACAGAGCCCCGTCGTCTTGACCCTTATGGATACGGCACCGGACGTCAATCGCCGCCCGCTTCGGGGAGCGTGACCTCGGGGTCGTCCGGGTGCGGACGGTAGAGCAGCGCCGTCCCGCCGATCGTGCGGACCACCTGCACGTCATCGATCCCGCCCGCCGCCGCCTCGGCCACCTCCCGGACGGCCCGCGGGGCACTGTCGAGCACGCGGATGGTGACGAGCTCGCGGGTGTTGAAGGCTTCCGCGATTGCCTGCTGCACGGCGTCGGTCAGGCCCTCCTTACCGACGTGAATGAGGGGATCCTGGTCATGGGCGAGGCTACGGAGATGCGCGCGTTGGCGAGCGGTGAGCCGGTCGGACATGGGCGACGCGAGCCTGATTGGCACGTTTATGAAGGAGATGGACGTCCCCACGGGTGTCGCGCGGTGGCGTTCCCTGCCCGGGTCAATGCTCGGGGTTGGGCTGGAGGGCGTCTGGGGACGCCGAGGCATACTGAATGAGCCCCCACCGTCCATTCACCGCCCAGTCCGGATCGTCCCGGTCGAGCTGATCCACCTGGGCCTGCGACAGCCCGGCGGCCACTTCCGACTTGAGCGTTCGGAGGGCCAGGACGGGCACCGGCAGCGGCGCGGCCGCCTTCTCAAACGGGGTCGTGAAGCCCCAGCGGCGGTCGCCCAGTAGGCGCCGGTAGTTCGCGTCGCCCTTGCTGATGAGAAGATCGGACCGCGCAAGCCCGGCCCGCACGGAAGACGGAAAGGCCCGCCCGCGGAGCGGGGAGGTCCACGTCCACGCGTCCTGCAGCCGGAGCCGCCCCGTGACGAGTGCCGCCTGCAGTCGCTCGGCAAGGTGCCGAACGGCTGCGTCGTCGGCCTCCGCAAGGGCGCCGAGGGTATCGTGCACGTCGCCGATGGTGGCGTCGGAGACGAAGGTCGGATGTACCTTCAAGTGTACGACGACCCGACCGACGGCCTCCGCGGCGAGGAGACCGTCGATCAGAGCGAGGTCGGACACCAGTTCGAACCCGGCATTGTCGGCCCACACGTCCACCCGAGCGGGATGGTCCAGGGCCGCAAGGCCGTCGAGGGCCGCGGTGGTGTCGTCGGCCAGGAGGT
>CAZMDV010000516.1:0-2112 GCA_964564875.1 uncultured Salinivenus sp. | reverse complement strand
GTGGCGATGGACCGCCATCGCCGCCGCAGCGCTGCTCATGTTCGCCCCCTTCACAGCACAGGCTCAACCGACCGTCGACGGTGACCTCTCAGAAGATGCGTACACCTGGGTCGTAAACGAGCAGGATGAAACGGGATTCGGAGATACGAATGACATCGACAGCCTCGGGTACGCTGTTCAGAATAACACCCTCTATGTGGCGCAAGCCGGTACGCTCGAGGCCGACAACATCAATGGCTTCGCACTTTTCGGAAATGTAACCGGAGAGGGGGCACCGACCGGCGTGCCCGCTGGCGATTCCCTCGGCATCGACAATCAGAGCCAGGATTTCCATTTCATTAACGGGGATGACCAAGGTGCCAACCTCTCGTTCTCGGCCGACTTTGAAGTGGACTTTGCTTCGGCGATCGGTCCATTCGCGGATCCGGACTCCAGTGGGGCTTTTGTTGCCAACTACACTGGCGATCCCCCGGTTGTCCTCGATCTGGGCCGGACGGATCAGTCCGGAACGTCCGAAACCAGTGGAGGGATTACGTTTGCCTACCTGAATTCTGAAGACCCGGGTACCGGCGCCGAATGGGCAATCCCCTTCGACGCAATAAACGCGACGGCCTCGAACGACATCGAGGTATCGACGGTCATCGTGAGTGCCACTGGGTACTTCTCCAACGAAATCATTCCGGGTGACGGCACGAACAGCGATGTCGGAGACGCAGGAGATGGGGCGAACCCAGGCAACAACGCGATGTGGGAGATGTACAACGGCGGTCCCTGGCATACCGGTTCAATTCCCCTTCCGGTCGAGTTTGCTTCGTTCGACGCGAAGCGCAGTGACGGCGGCGCGATCCTGAGTTGGACGACCGCCTCGGAGACGAACAACGTGGGCTTTGCGGTGCAGCATGCCGTTGGCTCGGGGGACTTCGAGCAGATCGGCTGGGTCGACGGGGCCGGCACGACGACTGAGGCCCAGACCTACCAGTTTACGGCCGAGGACCTGTCGGCGGGCACCCACCGCTTCCGACTCAAACAGAGGGACCTGGACGGCACCACGAGCTTCAGTGACGTAGTGGAGGTCGACGCGCGCCCCGACGGGCCGATTGCCGTGCAGGACGTGGCACCGAACCCGGTGACGAGCGCCAGCACACTTCGGTTTACCACGCGGGAGAGCGGGCCGGTGACCGTGGCGCTCTTCGACGTGCTCGGGCGTCAGGTGAACACGCTGCACGAAGGTCGCGTGTCGGGCGGTCAGCGGCAGCAGGTGACGCTGGATGCGTCCGGGCTGTCGACCGGCGTGTACTTCCTCCGCATCCAGGGGGAAGGATTCACGAAGACCCAGCGCATCACCGTGACGCGGTAGCGCTCGCGGGCGTCTGCTGACGATGGGTTGTCGCCCCACACAGCGCAGAATCCGTTCTTCGCGGCGGTCCGGCAGCGTTGTCTGCCGGACCGCCGTTTTTTATTGCTCTTGCTTCCATTGCTCTCGGGAGCGATTCTCTCGGAGGGGAGCCCGCGGCGTTCAGCAAACCACGGACGCACCGCTGTCGCGGAAGGCACGACGGCCGTGCGGCCTCGGGGATGGTTGGCAAGACCAACAATGCAGGGCCAACCCAAACCCGATACGTAAGAACGTTCGCACACGCCCCGCTTGCCGATATTTCATTCAGGCCGCCCGTCGTGTGGAGGGCGGGTCGGCGAAAGGAGATGTAGGGATCGGCACCGCTGCTATTCCTCCGTTCGCAGGAGCCGATAGCCGTAGGCATCCAGCGCCAGGGTCTTCCCCTCCACAGGCTCTTCCGAAAGGGCATTGGTGAGCGACGCGTCGGCGTAGGCCTCCGGGACAGCCACGGTCTGGGACGCGTCCCGGACGTTGACGGCCACGAGCATCGTCTCGTCCTCCGCCGCCCGCTGGTAAACGAGCACGTCCTCGGCCTCCGGCGTGTGGATCGTCAGCGCTCCCCCCCGTAGCGCCGGGCTGTCGCGGTACAGGTTCAGGTACTCGCGGTAGAAGTCCCGGATCTCGGGCCGTCGGGCCCAGTCGTACGGCGTCCGGGCGAAGAACGAGACCGAATCGGTCACGCCCAGCTCCTGCCCGTTGTAAACAAGCGGCGCGCC
>CAZMDV010000515.1:0-2118 GCA_964564875.1 uncultured Salinivenus sp. | reverse complement strand
ACCGCGGCGTGGAGGTCTTTGAGTTGCCGCCCAACGGCCAGGGCATCGCTGCGCTCCAGATGCTGCAGATTCTGAAGGGCTTCGACGTGGCGGACATGGGCCTCAACTCCACCGATTATCTCCACGTGCAGGCCGAGGCGAAGAAGCTCGCGTTCGAGGACCGCGCTCGCTTCTACGCCGACCCCGACTTCGCCGACGTGCCCGTGCAGGAGCTGATCTCCGAAGAGTACGGGGCCCAGCGGCGGCAGCAGATTGAGATGGACGAGGTGCTCTCCGCCCCGTCGCACGGCAATCCAGAGGCCATGGCGCGCCTGGACGAGGGCGACACCATCTACCTGACGGTGGCCGACTCGGACGGCATGATGGTGTCGCTCATTCAGAGCAACTACGCGGGGATGGGAAGCGGCCTCGTGCCCGATGGCCTCGGCTTCATGCTGCAGGACCGCGGCGCCCTTTTCAGCATGGAGAAGGGCCACCCGAACGTCTACGAGCCCGGCAAGCGCCCCTTCCACACCATCATCCCGGCCTTCGCGATGAAGGACGGCGAGCCGTTCCTCAGCTTTGGCGTCATGGGCGGCGGCATGCAGCCGCAGGGCCACGTGCAGGTGCTGAGCAACATCGTCGACTTTGGCCTCAACGTGCAGGCGGCGGGCGACGCGGCGCGCTACCGCCACTACGGAAGCAGCAGTCCGACCGGCGAGGACATGGAGGGCCGTGGCACGCTCCGTGTGGAGAGCGGCGTGCCGGACGACGTGGTACGTGCCCTGCGCGGTCGTGGCCACGACGTGAGCGTGGGATCGGGGGGCTACGGCGGCTACCAGGCCATCATGTGGGACCCCGAGGAGGAGGTGTACTGGGGCGGTACCGAGATGCGGAAGGACGGCATTGTCGTGGGCTACTGACGAGGCGGTCGCCGCGGATCGCACGCAGGCGATCGTTACCGATAGCGAAGATAGACCTCCACCCCCGCGTGGAGGAGAAGGGGAAGCGCGAAGATAAGTCCGACAAATGGGGCTGCAACGAGTTCTGTCTCGGAGAATCCGCCCGCCGGAACGTATTCGTCCGGATACGTCAAGAGCAGCAAAACGGCATACAGGGTCGTAACGATCAAAATTACCGAGTAGGCCTCCACGTACGCCCAGATGATGCCGAACGTCCCCTTTAATACACTTCTCCAGCCTGGACCGAAGCCCGAGTAGACGGCAAATCCCGCGTACCCGACGTAAACGACACCGTTGAGCAGGCTTGAGGTACCGACGGGGTGACCTGTGTAGAGGGACCCGGTCCCTACGTACAGGAGGTCGGCCCCTCTGCTGAGAACCGTGGCGTGGGCGACGAGGAAGCACGCCACCGCCACGCCTTCGCCCATCCGCTCCAGCTCGTCCCCGAAGAGGCGGTAGAGCAACACCGCAAACAGGGCCGCCACCAGGAGAAGGCCAATGACTCGGACCTCCGGGCCTTCAAAGACAAACCCCACCTGCTCTGACGCCACCTCAATCGCTGCCCAGAATCCCTCTTCCGATTCTCCTCCACCGCCGGTGGAGGACGCTGAGCCAGAATTGGTCCAGGAGAGATCCTTGGCCCCCACCCAGGCAAGGAGCCGGTCGACGGCGACGTCAACGACGACGGCCGCCAACAGGTAGCGGCCCGGATTCGTTACTCCTTTTCGAATCCCACCAAGGTACGCACGAAGCACCTTCCCGGGACGGACCGTCAGCCCCACGAGCGTCGGCCAGAAACCGCTTTCTATGTCGACGAGCTCCCGGAAAAAGCCGCCGAGCACCTCGACGATCGACGTGGACGGATCCGCCTCCTGCCCACACGCCGGGCAGTAATCGCCGACGAACGCCCGTCCACAGTTCGGGCACTTGGTCGTTTCGATCATGTCCTCCGACGGGGTCGCGTCCTCTTGATCGAGGCCCTCTCGCTCCGCAGGCCGTCGCCCCTCCGGAGTGTACTCGCTATCGGGAACCTCGGAAGTAGACATCGACAGACCGAGCGCGGTTTGTCGTATGCTTGTTCGGAACCGCTCCTCTTGCTTATTCGCGATAGCGAAGGTATAACTCCACCCCCGCGTGGAGGAGAAGGGGCACGGAAAAGACCACGGCAATGATAAGA
>CAZMDV010000514.1:0-2123 GCA_964564875.1 uncultured Salinivenus sp. | reverse complement strand
CGGGATCCTCCATATCCCGCTTCACCGCCTCGGCGGCCTCGGCCTGGTCGGGCGTATCCTCAAACTCGAAGGCCGCCTCCATCTCGCGCTGCCACGTGGTGTCGGCCGAGAAGGCGTAGCCGTCCGAGGCTTTCCGCTTCGCGTAGAGCTTAATGAGGTCCCGCGCGACGTCCTTGACCTGATCCTTGGTCCGCTTCTTTTTCTTCTCCCACTGCTCGGAGCCAAGCTTGGTGAGGGTGGGCTGGTGTCCCTCCTTGCCAGTGTACTTGTTAAGCTTGTGGAGGGCGTGAACGTTGACGTACAGCACGTCGTCGTCCGCAAAGTTGAGGCGGACGGCCTCCTGCTGTTTGTCGCGGACGGTAATCTTCTTCATCCCCGCGAACTTCCCAATCCCGTGATCCACGTGCACCACAAAGTCGCCCCGGGTGAGATTCTTGATATCGCGGAGGTTCATCCCGTCCGCGTGCCCCTTCCGCTGCTTGGTGGAGGGGCGGTGGTAGCGATTAAAGATCTGGTGGTCGGTGTAGACGGCCAGTTTGGCGCCGGGCCACTCGAAGCCCTCGTGCAACGACTCCACCACGAGCCGTGCCCAGCCGTGGTCGATCTCTTTCTCCAACAGGTCGCGGAGGCGCGAGCTCTGCCCGTGGCTGTCACAGAGGATAAATGTGTCGAGGTCCCGGTCCCCGTTCTCCGTGAGCCGCTTCCGCACCAGGTCCATGTCGCTGTTGAAGGACGGCTGTGGATCAGCCTCCAGGTCGAGCGTATCGGTGGGCGTGCCGTTGGAGCGGGTGCTCTCCGTGAAGGTGCCAAACTGCAGCCGCGGGTGCTGCGTCAGGGCCTCCGCGAGCTGATCGCCGTCGAGAAAGCGCTCGTCCGGCGGCGTGAGATCGTCGGGATCCTCATCCTCGTTCTCGTCGAGCGCTCGACGCTCTTCGTACGCCTCGGCCGCCTCGTTGTACTGGGCCTGCGCGCCGTCCCGCACCTGCGCCTCGTCGACCGTCGCGAGGACCACGTCGTCGGGCAGGTACTCGAAGAGGGGAATAGACCCGCGCGCTGCTTCTTCGCGCTCCAGGTTGGGCACGAGGCGGGCGGTGGTGAGGCGGCTCACCGACCGCTGCGTCTGCGGATCGAATTCGCGGAGCCCGTCAATCTCGTCGCCGAAGAAGTCGATCCGGATCGGGTAGGTGCCGGCATACGGGAAGACGTCGAGGAGGCCGCCGCGCCGCGCAAACTCGCCGGGCTCTTCGACGAACTCGACGGGCGAGAAGTCCTGCTCCAACAGCCGATCGGCCAGCGCCTCCAGCGAGACCTCCTCGCCCGTCTCCACGGTCAGCGTCTCGCGCTGCACGGCCGCGGGCGGGGGCACGAGTTCCCCCACGGCCGGCACGCTCGTGACGAGGATTCCGTCGAACCCCTCGGCCAGTCGTTGAAGGGCATCGGCCCGCTCAATAAGCGGCGTCGAGTCCGACATCTGCTCCGGGTCGTACGGCGTTTTTTGCGTGGCGGGCACGCGGAGAATCGCGTCGTCCGGGTCGCTCACCAGCTGCTCCAGGTCGCTCTGCAGGTAAGCCGCCGCGTCCTCGTCGGGGGTCAGCACGCAGAGGGGCGTGCCCGGCCCCTGATGGAGGTGGTAGAGGAGAAAGGCCGGAATCGACCCGGCGGCACCGGCCACGCGGAGCGCGGGCGTCCGATCCCCACGCTGCGCCTCTGCCGTCCAGGCCCGGAGACGCGTGACGGCTGAGGTCGTCTCAATGCGGTTGGCGATGGCGGAAAGCGACACAGGCAGTCGTGGAGTTCTTGATGCGTGAGAACAGTCGTCCCCGGGGTCGAGGGGAGGCGAAAGGGCGGACAGGGAAAGGGGGAGAGGGGGAATTGGTGTAGGAGATATCTTCAATTTCGCTCTCCCTTTCCCCCATTCCCCCGCTCACCCATTCTCAAAGTCAAGCACCGAAAGCCCGACGCCGCGACATCAGCGGCGGTCGGGGACGGCAGGGCGGGACTCGATTCGGCGGGTGGCAGAAGTACTCACCTCGGGAGAATCAACGACAAGGACGAGCCGGGAGGTTCCCCCTTCGCTACACGTAGATGCCAGAGGCGGCGAAGAGTCGCAGATGTTTCACGTG
>CAZMDV010000513.1:0-2132 GCA_964564875.1 uncultured Salinivenus sp. | reverse complement strand
AGTGCGTATAGCGTAATGCGTAGTGCGTATAGCGCAAATGGCCTGTCTCTCTGACAGAGTACGCAATACGAAATACGCAACACGCACTACAGCAGCGTCTTCACGAGGCGGCGAAAGAGGTCGCCCCGCTCCTCATAGCTCTCGTACATGTCGAAGGACGAGCACGCCGGGCTCAGGAGAACCGTGTCGCCCGGCTGGGCAAAGCGCTGCGCTTGACTCAAGGCCTCCTCCATGGTTTGGGCGCGGCTGTGCTCGGGGGCCTCCGTGCCGAGCTCCCGCGCCACTTTGTCGGCACTTTCGCCCAGGGCCACCACGGCGCGCACCTGCTCGCGAACGAGCGGCTTGAGGTCGGTGTAGTCGTTGCCTTTGTCGCGTCCGCCCGCGATGAGCACCACGGGGCGGTCGAAGCTTTCTAGGGCGTACCAGACCGCGTTCACGTTGGTGGCCTTCGAGTCATTCACGTACAGCACGCCGTCGATCGTGCGCACCTCTTCCAGCCTGTGCGGCACGCCCTCAAAGCCGCCGAGGCTCTCGCGGATGACGTCATTTTCGACCTCCATCACGCGGGCCGAGATGGCGGCCGCGAGCGAATTGTACACGTTGTGGCGTCCCCGGAGGGCCAGCTCGTCTCGATGCATGAGTGGTTCGTCCTCGTCGTCGATTCGAAGAACGATGTGGTCGTCGCGCAGGCCGCCCCCGGCCGGCGGCACGCCCTCCAGCGTCATCGCCATCGGACGGACCTCCCGCGCGTTCCCTGCCTGCTCTACACCGTCGCGCAAG
Organism: uncultured Salinivenus sp.; assembly: GCA_964564875.1. Lineage (GTDB taxonomy): Bacteria > Bacteroidota > Rhodothermia > Rhodothermales > Salinibacteraceae > Salinibacter. Next base: position 1,352 of record CAZMDV010000513.1, on the reverse strand, counting down.
ACATCGTCGTCGCGGTTGTACACCACTACGTCGCCCGCCCCTTGGTTGCGGAAAATATTGAATTTGGCCTGCGCATAGGCGTTGAAGTCGTGGTCGTAGCGATCCAGGTGGTCAGGGGTAATGTTGAGCAACACGCTGACGCGGGGGTGGAACGTGTCTACGTGATCGAGCTGGAAGCTGGATACCTCCAGCACCACTACGTCCGTCGGCGCCACCTCGCGCACGTAGTCGGAAAACGGGTACCCGATGTTGCCGGCCACGATGACGTTGCGCTCCGGCCCCTGCTCTCGGCGGCTGTCGGGGTCGTCGGCAAAGGCCTTCCGGAAAACGTGACCGGTGAGGCTCGTCGTGGTCGTCTTGCCGTTGGTGCCGGTAATGGCTACGATGGGCGCGTCGCAGAACCAAGACGCCGTCTCGATCTCCGAGTACACATCGATCCCGGCCCGCAGCGCCTGCTGTACGATGTTCGATTGTGTGGGCACTCCTGGGCTGAGCACGAAAAAGTCCGCGTCGAGGGCCCGCCGCGTGTGCCCGCCGAACTCGTAGTCGACCCCGGCTTCGTCGAGGGCCGACTCGGTGCCCTCCGGCGGCGGCCCCTGCTCGGTGAGAAACACCTCGCTTCCGACCTCGGCTAGCAGCTGGGCCACGGCCCGTCCGCTGCGGACACCGCCCACCACGGTCCCTCGTTTTGTGCGCACCTCGTCCGGCGTCATTTCAATGTCTGCGTGTGTTTTCATAGGTGTCTTCGTCGTCGTGTGGAGAGGCGTCCGTGCCGGACGCCTCTGCGGCCGATGTATTTTGGACCGGGCCTGCCCCCAATCAACGGATGCGGAGCACGAGGAGGGCGGCGATCACGGTAATCGCGGTTACGATCCAGAAGCGCGTCACGATCTTCGCTTCGTGCATGCCGAGGGCTTCGTAGTGGTGGTGCAAGGGGGCCATCCGGAAGACGCGCTCGCCGATCCCGGTGCGGCGCCGCGTATACTTGAAATAGCTCGTCTGCGCGATGACCGACAGGGCTTCGGCGAAGTACACGATGCCGAGCAGGGGCAAGAGCAGCTCTTTGCGCACCATGAGGATGGTGCTGCCCACAGCGCCGCCGAGCGCAAGCGCGCCGGTGTCGCCCATGAAGACGGAGGCCGGGTAGCCGTTGTACCAGAGAAACCCGAAACAGGCCGCCGCGATGGACGCAACGAACACGGTCAGTTCCCCAGTCCCCGGCAGGTACATCACGTTAAGAAACGTCGCAAACTCGACATTTCCGGAGATGTACACGAGCGCAATCAGTCCGAGCGACACGAACGCCGTGACGCCCGTCGTGAGGCCGTCGAGGCCGTCGGTCAGGTTGACGG
>CAZMDV010000512.1:0-2136 GCA_964564875.1 uncultured Salinivenus sp. | reverse complement strand
GTGTCGGCCTGCCAGATAAACATGCCGCTGTTCCACAGGAAGTCGCCGGCGTCGATGAACCGCTCGGCCGTCGACTGATCCGGCTTTTCGGCAAAGGTGCGCACCGGATACGCCCGGAGATCGCTCTCGCTCTCGTCGCCGGCCCCGTCGTACTGAATGTAGCCGTATCCGGTCGCCGGGTAGGTCGGTTCGATCCCGATGGTCACGAGGGCGTCGTGCTGCCGGGCGGTGTCGAACGCTACGTCGAGCGTATCGTGGAACCGGGCGACATCCCCGATCACGTGATCGGCCGGCAGGACCGCCATCGTCGCGTCCGGGTCCCGCTTGGCGAGCGCCGTGGCCGCGTACGTAATGCAGGGGGCGGTGTTGCGGCTAATGGGCTCGGCGAGAATGTTTTCCGCGGGCACGGCCGGGAGTTGCTTTTTCGTTTTCTCCACGTACCGCTCGTGGGTCACCACGAGACAGCGCTCCGGAGGCACGAGGCCCTGCAGCCGGGCGACGGTGTTCTGGATGAGCGTCCCGTCACCGAAGATATCGAGGAACTGCTTGGGGTGCTCCTTGCGGCTGGCGGGCCAGAAGCGGGTGCCGATGCCTCCGGCCATGATGACGGCGTACTTCATGGATGCACGGTCGGGTGAGCGGAGGAAATGAGTGACTGAAACATAGGTGTTAACGCTGGGAGTTGCACACGCCCGATCAGGCGTCGGACTCGGGGTGAAGGAGGGGGTGGTCGCGCGTCCACACCTGTCGGATTCCCCGAAGCAGGCCCTGGAGCGCCGCGCTGCTATTCGGATTCGAAGACAATACTGCGACCACGAGCTTCCCCAGGACGCTCCACCAAAATGCGAGACGGTTGGGCAGGCGATCCATGTTCTTTTCGACGAACCAGTATCGACGGACAATCCGTTCCTGAGCGGTGGCCGAAACCCCGCGTGGATTGCGGGCGGCCCCCCGGTGTATGCACTGGGCATCAGGAACAACAGCAAGGGGACCGTCCTGCGCCACGCGAAACGAAAAGTCGAGATCTTCGAGTCGAGGGGATGCCCCCTCAACTCTCGGGTCGAAGCGGTGCTCATTAAACACGCTCGTCCGGTAACTGGAAGCGCCTGTGGCGAGCCACTCCGCGGGCTGAAGGGTTCGGTTCGGCAGTGGCCACGCGATCGTCGTCCGGCCGGACGGCAGCACGCGGCTGGGCTGATCCGTTCGTAGGAGAAACAGCCGGTGTCCCCAAGAGACTGGGGGGCGAGGAGGGGATCTCTTCGATTCTACAATGATACCCCCGACGCCGAGAAGGGACGGATGCTGATGTAGGGCTCCGCAGAGCGCGTCGAAGTACCCCGCTTGCAGCGTCACGTCGTCGTCAATGAAGTGGACGACATCGACCGATTCCGGCAGCAGGTCGACGCCGGTGTTGCGCTGCCGCGTACCCGCCGGCGTGCCGGAATAGCGGTGGTAGCGGAAGGGCAGCGCCTCCTCACGCCAGTCCTGAACGATGTCGGCCGTGTGCTCTGCGTCATTGCGGTCGCTTGCGTCCACCACGATCACCGGTCGGCGGTCTGCTCCGGACTGCTTCGTGACGCTTTCGAGGGTACGGGCGAGCTCCGCAGGGCGATTTCGCGTGCAAATGACAACCGCCTCGTCAAAGGAGGTTGGAGAACGGCCAGGCATGAGAGGGAGAGGAAGACCGCAGGGCAGCGACGATGGAGGGGCGAAGTCCGGTCAGGGGCACCGCGCGGCGGTGGACCCAGAGGTTGCACACGCTCAGTGTCGTAGGGGCGAACCCAGCGGGGAGGGCGATAGGAATCGCCAGGACGGCACACGAAGGACGTCGAACATGGGGGCGAAGCGGGGCGTTGGTTCGGCAGTGCGCTTTAAGGTAGTCAAGCAAACCGAAAGGCGCACACCGTTTTCGTTTCGCGTTGTGCGGTATGCGTTTGGCGTTGGGCGGTGTCGGGGTCGGGGGAGGGAAGAGAAAGGCGAGGGGCGAAGGGAGAGGTGCGGATTGGCTGTTGAATGAGTTCGCGGGATCATGGCGTTTGCGTCGGGATCGGATCGGGTTGTGCACGTGACGACGGTGCACCATCCGTTGGATCCACGGATCTTCCACAAACAGCTAGCGTCGCTCCACGACGCGGG
>CAZMDV010000511.1:0-2139 GCA_964564875.1 uncultured Salinivenus sp. | reverse complement strand
ACGTAGGTGTACGTGCGCTCGCCCATCCGGCCCCAGCCGTCGAACACAAATTCCTGCTCGGGCGCTGTTCGGGGGGACAGGTCCGTCTCTACGTCGTGGTTGTGAGCGTCGTGGATTGACTCGTACTCGTTGAAGCTCAAGTCGTACCGGGCTTCGAGCTGGTCGTCGATTGTGAGCTGCGTGACCTCCTCCTTCCACCCCGACTGGACGGTTTCGGCGTGGATTTCGGCCTGCGCGCCGCTGCCATAGGAGGCCACGAGCATCCGCTCGCCCGCCGGGTCCTCTCCTGCCTCGGCGGCGGCTCGCAGCCCCGATGCTCGGGCAAGGTGAACCGACCCGGTGTACCAGTTTCCGACGCTGCGGGAAATCCCGAGGGTCGGTTCGATGGCGCGACGATACCACTCCTCGTAATGAGTCGTCTCGGTGAGCGCCGTCGAATGCTCCTTGAGGGCATCGAGGTAGGCCCCCTCGTCGTCGAAAGCGCCTGGACGGGGGAGCCGGCCGATGTTGTCGGCCACCTCGTCCCCAAGGGCCGTGCCGCGAATGCAGTGCCGGTACGCCAACACCGCGGCTTTCCCAACCATCCCCGGGAAGGGCGTGTGGAAGAGGAGGAGGGCCAGGGTGTCGGGGGAGGTGTCCGCCCCGGCAGCTTCGAAGTCCTCCAGGGCCTCGTGAATTCGTTCGAGATACACCTGCATCGAACGCTTGCCGTCGACACTGGGGTACTGCTGGTTGGGCTTGAGAAAGTCCGTCTCGTCGGCGCTTCCATGGCCCTGAACCGTGCTGAAGGCGGCCACGTCGGGGTCTCTGTCGACGATCATCGCAACGGCACCGGCCCCCTGGGTCGCCTCTCCGGGGTCGTTCCGCTCGTAGAACGCGGTGTCGGTCGTGATGACCAGGGCCTTTCGGCCCCGGCTTCGCCCAGCCCGAACCCAGTTAAATGCGTCGTCGAGCGCCTGCGTCCCCGAGATGCAAGCAAACTTGCGCTCGCCCTTGTTCGCATGCCGGAAGTCCCCGTCAAAGACTTGCTCCAAACACCCAGCAATGTACGTGGAGGCGGGTTTGGACTTGTCGAAGGCGCTCTCGGTGGCTACGTCGAGGCGCCCGATCTCGGCCGGCGTCACCCCCTTCCGCTTCAGGAGCCGGTGGGCAGCGTTTGCCCCCATCGTCACGATGTCCTCATACACGTCCGGGAGCGACAACGCGTGCAGGCCGAGTCCTTTCGTGTATTTCTGGGGATCGGTGTCCTGGGCGGAGGCAAACGTCTCCGCCAGATCCAGCTTCAGCCGTCCAGTCTGGATCGCGATGCCGTCAATACCGACCTCGTCGGTGTACATAAGTGCTCGAATCTCTTATCAGAGCTTATACGGATTTCAGTGGAAAATGTCGGCAGAACCAGCGGGATCTGCCTCCTTTTAGGCAAGTTCAGGACGCCAGACGTTGCAACGTTAGGGCGTTGACCGTTCTGGGGTTACGGAAAAAATCGACTGTTTTCCGTCTGCCAACCTTGGCTTACTTCCGGGCAGATAAGATGTGGGCAGAACGGCATTGCGGGTGGGAATACATAGGGAACGTGTGGGCGAGTCGGCGGGCCACTCCCGAGGCAGAGGTGCGCCGGACTGCGAACCGGCAAACCTCCGGCTCCCTCCGAATCCTGCTGCTCAAGTGTAAGGCGTGCGGTCCACTGAGAACAGCCTCGCCGGAACGGACAGAAAGATCTGGAGCGGCTCTTTACAGAAAGCACTTATGCCACTGAGGGTAAGCGTTAGGCCGCCTCTCCATCCCTCGAGGCGCTGCCACCTTCTCCCTCCTCGGCGGCCGCCGCGCGCAGGGTTTCGGCCAACTCCTCCAGTTCCGCCGCCACGAGCCGGTAGGCCCCTTCCGCGTATTGAACACCCTTCGCCGGGTGCGAGGAGTCCTCTCCCCTTTCAAGGTGGAGACGCGCCTCCTCAAGCTTTAAGCTCAGGCCTTCCAGGGTGCTATGGACGTCGGTCCCCACCTTCTCCAGTTGATCGCGTCGTTCAGCAGCGTTGCTCATTTCCATTATCAAGACTTTTGGACCACTACTCCCACGACAAGTTAGCGCAAGATGAGACAACCTCTTATAAAGAATCATGAGAGGAGCAATTCCAACAAGCT
>CAZMDV010000510.1:0-2150 GCA_964564875.1 uncultured Salinivenus sp. | reverse complement strand
GTACCTTGATCCAGGTCAGCTACTGGGATTCTTGGAACCCGTGGATGGTGAGTAAAGAAGTCCTCACAGAGGAGATGTAGCTAAAAAGTGATCGGGAAGATTAGAGATCGCGGCCCATGCTTCCTATACTTCTCTCGGTTTCTCGTACACTCGCTGCCCCGTTCTCCATAATATTCCTCACCCGATCGGAAACAGGACGATGAATCGGATTCCTGACACCTCAGAGCACGACCGCTCCTCAGCCGAAACCGAGGCGGCCCAGCACTTGGTGGAGAGGATTGAGGCGCGCGAGGCGACGATTGGCGTGGTCGGGCTTGGGTACGTTGGACTTCCCCTCGCCGTCAGGTATGCCGGGGGCGGCTTCGACACAATCGGGATCGAGCTGGACGAACAGCGTGTCCGCCGCCTCAATGCAGGCGAAAACTACATTGACGACGTCGACGACGACAAGGTACGTACCCTCATCGAGAGCGAGCAGCTTCGGATCGAGGGAACGTTTGAGCACGGGGCGAGCGTCGATGTTTTCTTCGTCTGCGTCCCCACGCCTGTCACCGAGGCGAAAGATCCGGACCTCACCTACGTCGAGTCGGCCGCCGAGTCTATTGCCGAGCACCTGCGTCCGGGTCAGCTCATTGTCTTGAAGAGCACGACGTACCCCGGTACGACCGAAGAAGTAGTGCTTCCTCGTCTCCGGGAGGCCGCCGAGCCCAGGGGGCTGGAGGTGGGCAACGACTACTTTCTGGCGTACAGCCCAGAGCGTATCGATCCAGGCAACACGTCGTACGAGACCGGCGACATCCCCGTCGTCACGGGGGCGGTGACGGACCCGGGGGCCACTGCTGCGGAGGTGGCGATGCGGGTGATCAACGCAGACGTGCATGTCGTCTCGAACTCGAAGGTTGCGGAGATGGAGAAGCTGCTAGAGAACATCTTCCGCTCGGTGAACATCGCGCTGGTCAATGAACTGGCGCAGCTCTGCGACCGCATCGGAGAGGTGTCGATGTGGGAGGTCATTGACGCTGCATCGACGAAGCCGTTCGGGTTTATGCCCTTCTATCCGGGCCCTGGGCTCGGGGGACACTGCATTCCGATCGACCCGCACTTCCTGTCCTGGATGTCGCGCAAGCACGACTTCGAGACCAGCTTCATCACGCTGGCCGCCCAGGTGAACGAGAGCATGCCGTACTACACCGTGGAGGCCGTCGTCGAGGCCATCGCGCAACAGCCCGTGCGGCTTTCGGAGGCGGAGGTCCTCGTGCTCGGCGTGGCATATAAGGGCAACGTGAGCGACACCCGCCACTCGCCCGCCGAGCGAGTGATTCGGCTGTTGAAGCGGAAGAACGTCGAGAGCGTGCGTTACCACGATCCCCACGTTCCGTCCTACAGCGTAGAGTGTCAGGGCGGGGAGACCGTCGATCTCCCTTCCGTCGACCTCACGCCGGAGGTGCTTCGGGGCTGTCACGTGGCCGTTGTCATCACTGGCCATGACGACTACGATACGGAGAAAATCGCCCGCCACGCTCCCCACGTCGTCGACACACGGAACGTCCTCGGCGACATTGAGGACCCGGACCTGCGAGAGAAGATCACCCTTCTGGGAGGGGGAAGGCAGGCAAACGAGGCACAGGAGTGAGCTTGCGGAGGACCCAGGCCTGCCCGCTTGTGGGGGCGCCATTCCTGCTTCCGTTTTCGAATTGAAGTATCAGCGTGGCGAGCAGGCAGGTCTCACGACGCTGGTTAGGCAAACTCGTGGTCGCGACCGAGCGGAATGCTGCGCTCCAGTTCCTCGTCGATGACGTCCACGATCGCCTCGGTCTGACTCCGGACTGACGTGATGGCCGGCCTGAGAGGACCGAGGTCGGTCGTCTCCTCCCGGCGGTCCTTCCCGATCGCTTTGGCCTGTTCGAGAAGGTCGTAGAGGCGGGAGGGCTGCTCCTCGTGGCGGTCGGGTTGAACCTCTCGGAGAAACTGAACGATCGTGTGGGCGAGGCGGAGGGACGCGTCGAAGAACTGGTCCCGCGTCAGATCAGAGCCGCACGCAGTGGCTTCCAGAAACGACTTCGTGTCCCGACTCGCTACGTGGGTCTTGCGCGTGAGTTCGCCGGGCGGGTCATAGGCAGTCCCAGCGCTTCACTTACCGACGGCTGCCG
>CAZMDV010000509.1:0-2159 GCA_964564875.1 uncultured Salinivenus sp. | reverse complement strand
CGCAACTTCGAGTACTTCTCCGAGGACCCGATCCTGTCCGGCCGCATGGCCGCCGCCTACATCCGGGGCGTGCAGGGCGAAGGCGTGGGCACCTCGCTGAAGCACTACGTGGCCAACAACCAGGAGTCCCACCGCATGTCCACCAGCGCCGAGGTCGACGAGCGCACGCTGCGGGAAATCTACCTGCGCGCCTTCGAGATCCCCGTGAAGGAGGCCCAGCCGTGGACGGTAATGGCGGCCTACAACCGCGTGAACGGCACCTTTGCCACCCAGCACGACCCGCTTCTCCGCATCCTGAACGAGGAGTGGGGGCACGAGGGAATCACGATCTCGGACTGGGGCGCTACGCAGGACCGCGTGGCCGCCGCGCAGGCGGGCCTCAACCTCGAAATGCCCGGCAACGACGTGAACGACCAGGCCCTGGTGGGGGCAGTGAACGCGGGCACCCTGTCGGAAGACACGCTGGACCGCCGCGTGCAGGAGACGCTCGAACTGGTGCTGCGCGCCGAAAGATTGCGTCGTCCGGACGTCGAGTTCGACGAGCAGATGCAGACGCAGCACCACGAGCTTGCCCGCGAGGTCGCCGCCGAGAGCGCTGTCCTTCTCAAAAATGAGGACGACTTTCTTCCGCTCGATCCATCGACCGCTCGGCAGATCGCCGTCATCGGGGCCTTCGCCAAGACTCCGCGCTACCAGGGCGCCGGCAGCTCGCGCGTGAATCCGACCCAGGTGTCGACCGCGTACGACGCCCTCGCCGACGCACTGGGGACAGACCAGGTGACGTACGCCGCCGGCTATCCGCTTGGCGAGGACGAGGCGGATGCCGAGGCGCTGCGGACCGAAGCGGTAGAGGCCGCCCGGTCGGCCGACGTGGCCCTCGTGTTTGCGGGCCTGCCGCCCGCCGCCGAGACGGAGGGCTCCGACCGCACCCGGCTCCGCATGCCCGAGCCCCACAACCGCCTGATCGAGGCAGTGGCCGAGGCGCAGCCCGAAACCGGCGTCGTGCTCTCGAATGGCTCGGCCGTCGCGATGCCGTGGCGGGACGCCCCGAAGGCGATCCTGGAGACGTGGCTCGCCGGCCAGGCCGGCGGCGCGGCCACGGCCGACGTGCTCCTCGGCCGCACCAATCCCTCGGGCAAACTCGCCTCAACGTTTCCGAAGCGGCTTGCCGACACGCCCGCCTACCTCAACTTTCCCGGCGAGGACCGCGAAGTGCTCTACGGCGAACGCTTCTTCGTCGGCTACCGCTACTACGACGCAAAGGACGTCGAGCCGCTCTACCCGTTCGGCTACGGCCTCTCCTACACGAACTTTGAAGTTGAGAATCTCACCCTCAGCGACGCCTCCGCCCGGAGCGACGAGGGCGTGACGGCCGAGGTCCAGGTTCGCAACACCGGCGACCGGGCGGGACAAGAGGTCGTGCAGCTCTACCTCCACGACCCGGAGAGCCGACTACGCCGCCCGCCACAGGCCCTCCACGGCTTTCGGAAGGTGGCGCTGGACCCGGGTGAGACGACAGAGGTGCAGTTTGCGCTCCGGGGGAAGGACTTCGCCGCCTGGGACGACCGCCGGGATCGGTGGGTCGTTGAAAGCGGCACGTACGAAGTGCGTGTCGGCACCTCCTCACGCGACCTGCCGCTGCGGGCCACCGTCACGATCGAGGGGCCGCCCGCCGACCAGGGCCCGGTGCTCGACCGTCGTTCGACCGTCCATCAGTGGCTCGAAGATCCGCAGGGACGCACGGTGCTCCGGCCGGTGCTCGAACAGATGCCGAACGTCATGGGCGGCGAGGGCGACGACGAATCAGGGGCGTCGGAGATCTTTGGGAGCCTTCCCCTTTCCACCCTTGCCTCGCTCAGCGGCGGGGACCTCACCGAGGCGATGATCGAAAAGATGGTCCAGCAGGTCCGCTCGGCGAAGGAGGAGTCGGACGCCGGCTCGCAGAACGAGTAGCTCTCGCTCTGCCCTCGATCAATTGGTAGAGGTCATGAGAGGGCCCAGACATTGTAAAGTGAAAGCTTGAAGGCTGCCGAAACTGTCAGATCTAGAGCCCTGTGGCCTCGAAAAAATCGGCGTCTCGGAGGACCCGAAACCGAAACGACCGAAATTCGGCATGCCTGAGCGCTCCGACCGAAGGGAGGAGCGTGAGTTTGGCGAAT
>CAZMDV010000508.1:0-2164 GCA_964564875.1 uncultured Salinivenus sp. | reverse complement strand
TCGTGCTCGGTCGAGAGCTCTTCCAGGACGCTCTCCTTCGTCGAGCGCTTGCCGGTCGGCGTCTTGGAAATGACCGGGAGGTCGAGCTTGTCGAACAGAATCTCGCCGAGTTGCTGGGTCGAGTTGATGTTGAACTCCTCCCCGGCCAGCTCAAAGACTTCCTCTTCGATCTCGTTGAGCCGCTCTTCCAATCCGGCCGAGATTTCGTCGAGCACCTCGGTGTCGAGCCGGATGCCAGTATGCTCCATGGCGGCGAGCACGTGCACGAGCGGGAACTCGATGTCGTGGGCAATCTCGAGCACGTTGCCGTCCTTCAGTTGCGGCTCCAGCTCGTCCGCCAGGCGCAGGGCAATGTCGGCGTCTTCGCAGGCGTAGGGGGCCGCCTCTTCCACGTCCACGTCCCGCATCGACTCCTGGTCAGTCTCGTCCCCGATGAGTTCGGAGATCGGGACCATTTTGTAGTTGAGAACGCCCCGGGCCACGTCCCCGAGGTTGTGGTTCTGCTCGGGGGCGACCAGGTAGTGGGCCACCATCGTGTCGAACAGGGTGCCGGCCACGTCCACGCCGTGCTGCTTGAGCAGGAGCAGGTCGTACTTCAGATTGTGCCCCACCTTTCGGGTGTCCCGTTCGAGAACGGGCCGCAGTACGTCCAGAACCGCGTCGGTCGGGGTCTCGTCGGGGAGGGGCGTGGGCACGTAGGTGGCCGTCTCGGCCACCCAGCTGAAGGAGAGGCCCACGAGGTCCGCGGCCATCGGGTCCCGCGAGGTGGCCTCCGCGTCGAACGCGTAGCGAGACTGATTGCCGAGATGGTCTGCAAAGTCGTGGAGCTCGTCTTCGGTCTGGACGACCTCGTAGTCGACGGCGTCCGGATCGAGCTCCTGGACCTTCTCGTAGGGACCGAAATCAAACTCCAGATCGGGGTCATCATCGTCCGTCTCCTCCTCCGAGACGCTCCCTCCTTCGAGCCCGAGACGGTCGCCGAAGGAGTCGAACTCCAGTTCTTGAAAGACCGTCGTGAGCTTCTTCTTGTCCAACTCGTGTCGCCGGAGCTGGTGCCAGTCGAGCCCCACGTCGAGGTCAGTGCGGATACGGACGAGGCGCTTGCTCAAGCGCGCCTCGTCGGCGTGCTCCTGCATGCCCTCCCGCGCCCGTTTCCCACTCAGGTCATCAGCCTTCTCAATCAGATTCTCCACGGAGTGGTGCTCGCGCAGCAGCTTTTGGGCCGTCTTCTCGCCGATGCCGTACACGCCCGGCACGTTGTCGCTGCTGTCCCCCATCAGGGCCAGCATGTCGATGAATTGGGCGGGATCGAGACCGTACTCCTCCCGAAACGTCTCTCCCGTCTTGATTTCGAAGTCCTGATCCCCCTTGGCCGGCTTGTAGATCGAGACCTTATCGCTGAGGAGCTGCTTGAAGTCCTTGTCGGGCGACACGATCACGACGTCCGCCCCGTCCGCCTCGGCCTGCTTCGCGAGGGTGCCGATCACGTCGTCGGCCTCCACCCCCGGCACCTCCAGCACCGGAATGTCGAGTCCCTTCACGATCTCCTTGATGTAGGGAATGTTCTCCAGCAGCTCGTCCGGCGGCGGGTCCCGATTGGCCTTGTAGTCCTCGTACATCTCCTTCCGGAAGGTGTCCTCCTCCCCCTCGTCGAACACCACCGCGGCGTGCTCGATGGAATGGTCCTCGATCAGCTTGAGGAGCGAGTTCGTAAACCCGTAGGCCGCGGAGGTATTTTGGCCCTTGGAGTTGATGAGGGGCCGACTGATAAAGATATAGTGTGCCCGGTAGGCCAACGACATCGCGTCGATGAGGTACAGCGCGTTGTCGTCCGGGGCGGCGTTGTGAGGAGCCATGCTACACGATGTGGACTGGCGGGAGGAACGGTGCGTCGGCACCGGGAGCGTGCCGCTGAGACTGGGGCACCCACCGGTGCGAAAAGCCGATGCATTTAATGCCCGACAGGAGTATGAGGTTCAGGCTCGGCTCTGCAAGGACCGTCCGTTTCTTGTTGTTGCTGAATTCTTCCAAGCCCGCCTTCGGTGGGATCCAGCGGCGGTCGAAGACGGTACGTCTGCGCAGTTTGGATGTATTTTTCCACTGGCACTCCTACGCGCAATGACGCTTCTTCTCTTCGACATCGACGGGACGCTTGTTCGGGTGA
>CAZMDV010000507.1:0-2166 GCA_964564875.1 uncultured Salinivenus sp. | reverse complement strand
CCTGGTCCATGAAGTGGAGGCCGTAGTCGTCCTCGTAGAGAAACTGGTGCTCGCGGCGCTCCACGCGCACCTCGTCGACCTTTGCCCCCGCCCGGAAGGTTTCCTCTACCTCGTGGCCGTCCTTCACGTTCTTGAGGGTGGTGCGCACGAAGGCCCCGCCCTTGCCGGGCTTGACGTGGAGGAAGTCGACAATCTCCCAGAGGTCGTCCCTCCAGATGAACGTCATGCCGTTTCGAAAATCACTCGTGTCCGCCATGTGCTGGGTGAAGTCGCTTCATTCCAGTAGTAAACGATAATATACCGCGCTCCAGGGGGCGGTGTCAACTTTCTACGGACCCCTGAAGTAATGGCGATTCTCGCTAAAGACGCGAGCGGACAGTTTGTTGCAGATCAAGCCTCCATCTCCCCGCAATTCACGTAGGACATAGCTCACCGAAACTCCTTCTCCTTGCTAAGCACCGACGGCAGGTCCGTGACGCCGAAGGGGCCGTGGCGGTAGAGGAAGGGTTCGCCGTAGGTAGCGCCCACCTTGTAGCCGTACGTGCGGGCCTGCGACTTGACCCACTCGAAGAACGCGCGGTTCGACACGAACGTCTCTGGCTCGTCCTCGTCGGGCTCGTAGTCGGGGTTGTGGAACTGCGACTCGAAGGCCTGCAGGGCCTCGATGCGCTGGTCCCACACCTCCGTCACGTCTACCACGAGTGTCGGCTCGAAGGGGATGGCCTGCATATAGTGAAGCACGTGGTGCGGGCGCCAGGGCTCTTGCGGCGTCCCCTCGGGGCCAGTCGTCTCGATTTTCTTGAGGCCGCTGTAGTACAGGGCATCGGTGGAGAGCTCGGTAGCATCTTGGTGGTCGGGGTGGCGGCTCTCCGGCGCATTAATGAGCACGATGTGCGGTCGGTAGCGGCGCACCACCTCGATCACCTTGCGCTGCGTCTCCCGCGTGTTGCGAATGTCACCGTCCATCAGGCCGAGGTTCTCGCGGGCCGTCAGGCCGATGATCTCTGAGGCCCGCTCGGCCTCCTCCATCCGCTTCTCTGGGGTGCCCCGCGAGCCGAGCTGTCCCTTCGTAAAGTCCGCAATGCCGATGTCGTATCCCTGCTGGGCGAGCAGGCACATCGTGCCCCCCGCACAGAGCTCCACGTCGTCGGGGTGGGCAGCGAGGGCGAGGACGTCGAGTTCCGGCATGGGTGATGTGTTCTTCGGGGAAGGCTGTAACGCGAAACAGAGGGCCCGCTTTGGAAGGGGATGTATTTCGTGAGGCGTGACTGGATGTAGCCTCTCACGCATCACTCTTCACGCATCACGAGACGCAACAATCCAATGTAGCTTGGAAATCAGGCTCGCCACAGAGTTTGCTCCCCTACCCAGTGACAAAATTGACAATCTGCCCCGGCACGTAAATCTCCCGCTGAATGTCCTTGCCGTCGAGGTGCCGGGCCACATTATCCTGTGCCTTCGCGGCAGCGAGCACGTCGTCCTCCGCCGCGTCGGCGTCGACCTCGATGGTGCCCCGGACGGTGCCATCGACCTGCACGGCCATCTCCACGACCTCGCGCTCAAGGAGTTCGTCTTCGTACTCGGGCCAGTCCGCATAGGCCAGCGATTCGTCGTGGCCGAGGCGGGCCCACAGCTCCTCGCTGAGATGCGGCGCGAACGGACTCAACAGCAGTACCAGCGGCTCGGCGATCTGGTGGGGCATCGTGTCCCACTTGTTGGCCGCGTTCACGAACTCCATCATCGCCGCGATGGCGGTGTTAAAGGCGCGCGCTTCAATGTCCTCGGTCACCTTCTTGATGGTGCGGTGCAGGTCGCGGAGCTGCTCGCGATTGGGCGCCTCGTCGGTGAGCCCGTCGGCCCGGTCGCCCGTCTCCTCGTCCACGACGAGGCGCCAGACGCGGTTGAGAAAGCGGAAGACGCCCTCCACGTCGCCCGTGTCCCAGGCCTTCACCTGTTCGAGCGGTCCCATGAACATCTCGTACAGCCGCAGCGCGTCCGCGCCGTACTCGTCGACGACGTCGTCGGGATTGACGACGTTGCCGCGGCTCTTACTCATCTTGTGACTCTGAGCGTCGACCTGAATCTCCGGCTGTTCCTTCAGGACGAACACGTCGCCGTCTTTCTCCACCTCATCCTCGTCGAGCTCCTCACGCTCGACTTCTTCGC
>CAZMDV010000506.1:0-2170 GCA_964564875.1 uncultured Salinivenus sp. | reverse complement strand
GGAAGGTTGAAGGTGGGAAGGTTCGAAAATTCGCAGATTGAAAATTGGGGGCTGGATTGGTCGGGGAGAGGCGGGCTGTCAGGCGTCGAGGGGTTCGAGGTGGAATGTGGCGTCGGTGGCGGTCGAGAAGACGGAGCCATTGGGGATTTCGGTCCAGTCTTCGTCGGTGATGCGTTCGGAGGCGAGGACGGTGGCGCGGTAGTCGGCGCCTGCGGGCGGGGTGGCATGGTCTTCGCCGCAGAGGGGACAAGCGCGGACGTGCGAACGTTCGAGGCCCCAGAGGGTGCGGTTGAGCCGCGAGCCGGCCAGGGTGGTACCGTCCGTCCACAGCAGGTTGAGGGCAAGCATGTCCTCCAGTTCCTCGTGCGAGAGGGACTGCGTGTCGGCGTCGGTGGGGTGAGGTTCGGCGTGGGGCGCTTCCTGCACTACCCACGACTGGATGCGCTGGAGGGCCGTGCGCGTCACCTCGTGGAGCGGGGGGTCCGGGGCCTCATCCCGCAGCTGCAGGAGGAGAGCCAGCACATGCTCGCTGTCGGTGGTGCCCCGGATGTAGCGGCGGCGCTCGTCGGACAGCCGATCGAGCAGGTGAGGCCGCACGGCGTCGAAGGCGGGGATGTGCCCGTTGTGGATGAGGAGGGCCGGGCCGTGCCGGAAGGGATGGGTATTGGCGTGCGATGGGTCGCCCACGGTGGCCCGGCGGACGTGCGCCAGCACGGTGGTGCCCTCCGTCTTGAGCGCCTCCTCCCGATACGATTCGCTCTCGGACGCAGGCTCGACCTGCCGGAAGCACGACGTGGTGCCGTCGGTGATCTGGCCCATGCCCCAGCCGTGCGGGTTGGAAAGGCCGCGGGCGTCCTCGCGGCTCTGCTGAATCATCGCGTTCTGGGTGTCGAGCAGTTCGCAGGCGGAGCGGGTGGGATGGGTGGCCTGAAGGCCGTAGAGGCGACACATGGGTGGACACGTGGAAAATGATCGAACGGCGAGAGTCCCCTTTGCCTCGAACGTGAGTCCGGCAGTCGGAGACGGCGTTACGGCATCCGCCCACCAGTTCGCCTCCTGTGGAAGAAACAAATTTTGCGGCGAATTGTCACGTCGGCTTCCAGACTGTAACAATGTGAAAACCTCACTACACAAAGCATCGATGGAAGAAAGACGAGATGCAGCCTCCTGCTTCTCTCTGCGTCGACTCGTCCCTTCCTGTCGAAGGTTGATCACCCATACCTTTCTTCACTCACCAACCACTCGTTGATCCATGACTAACCTCTCGTCTGTATCTCACCCCCTTTCGTTGCGGTCCACGTCCCCGATCGGGATGGGACGGCTCCTCCGGGCTGTCCTCCTCATACTTGCTGGCGCCCTGCTCCTGTTCGGGATCGCCGACACGGCGCAGGCTCAAGACAAGAAGATGAAAAAGATGATTATGCAGCTCCAGGAGATGAATCAAGCCGACGGCTACCTGGAGGCCCACCGTAACGTCGAGGAGCCGCTCGAACTGCTGGGCGGTCCCATCTCGTTCACCGTCGAGCAGAGCAGCGGCGGCGTGTTTGTGGGCCTCCCGGACCAGCGTGAGCTTGACAGCGATGTCTTCGGCACACCCGAGATGCCCCTCGCCTTCACGGGGACCCCAGGCATTACGGGCGTGCCGGTGCCCTTTCGCCAGGTCGAGAACGGCCAGTTCGCCCAGCTCGACCGCCCCACACCCTTCGGCAACAAGAGCACGGCGATGCCGAACGGGAGCATGATGCTGAAGGCCTCGGACGTGACGGCCACCGACGCCGCCACGACGGAAGACGACGTCAAGTTTAAGGCCTCCTGGGAAGACAAGCAGGGCAACACCTACGCGGTGCGCTGCTGCGAGATGCTCGCCACCGCGGGCCCCGAGTTCCCAACGTTCGGCGGCGTGGTGACCAACCACCTTCTCCACGGCTTCAGCGGTGTGGGGACGCCCCTCATGCCCACCGAGTACACGTACGCCGCTTTCTGGGGCATGGGCGCGGTGCTAAAAAACGGCGATGTCGTTGACAAGCCCCGCGTCGTCCACGGCATGCTCACGGAGTACGTGCGCACGGAGGGCTACGAACTGGCCAGTGACAGCGAGGTCACCCCCACGCGGCGGCACTTCCACCTCATGGTGGCGCCGTTCATGCCGGTGCAGGGCGAGCACAAGTTC
>CAZMDV010000505.1:0-2170 GCA_964564875.1 uncultured Salinivenus sp. | reverse complement strand
GTCCTGGCCGAAGGATAATGAGCGGGCAGATTGGGCCTGGATGCCCGTCGCCGGTCAAGAGGGTGCCGGGGGGGCCTTGCGCCGGGGCAGAAACGATTCGGGGGATGAAAGGTATGAGAAGCGTCATTCAAATCATCACACGATCTGTAAGACAGCCATGCGCGTCACGGTACGACTTCCGGACGATCTGGGGGAGGACGTAAAGCGTCGCACGGACAACGTGAGCGAGTACGTCACAGAGGCCCTCACTGAAAAAATCCGACGGGAAGAGCGGCGTCGAGCCCGCCGGGAGCTGTTGGGGATGGCGGGGGAGGGATCGGTCGATGCGTCCCTCCACGAGAAGAACCAACAGCTGCGCCGCGCCGAGGACCGGTTTGGGGACCTCTCCTCCGAGGAAGCCCCGCGCGGATAGTGGAGGGGCGAGGGAGCAATCGACCTGTGAACAGGTCGCCCTGTGCTGATGGACGGGCTCGACACCGGATTTTTCTTTGATCTACGAGCCGGAACGGCGGCTGCGGAGGATCTGTGGCGCACCGTCACCGAACGGGACACCCCCGCGGCGGTCAGTTCCATCACGCTCTACGAGGTCTCCCGGCACGGGCTCGTGGGGCGCCTCGACCGGCCATTTGCGGAAGCAGTGGTGGAGCGGGCCGGTGTGGCCTTCGAACAGGCCGGCGTCGACCCGACAGAGGGGCTCGTCCGGGCGGCCCGGATCACGCACGGGATGGGCCTCCCCATGGCGGATGCGCTGATTGCCGCCTCTCTCGAACGAGTGGGGTGTGATCGTGTGCACACGAGCGACAGTGATTTCGAGAAGTATGAGGGCCCGATGGAAGTCGTCTTTCTAGAGTGACTCGGCGTTTCACATCGCGGGCAGGCCCCGTGACAATGGCCATCCTCCGCTGCCCCCCGGCGCTTGCCTTCCTTTGTTCTGGACGCCGAATGTCCGGGGTCGGTATGGCTTCCTGTGCGTTTCGGCGCACGTGCCTCGTCGGGGAAAAGACGTCCGGATCCGGAGACGGAGTAGCAGTTCTGTTCCGGGCGAAGGCCGTTGCGGATGCGGTTTCTCTGCCGGAGGGATGCCACCCCCCGTTCCAACTACCCTCGTCGCCGCCAGGCGCCGTTGACACGCCTGGATACGTTTGGGGCCAGGCCCCTCGTGTCAGAGAAAATCAACACACCAACTCCCAAAATGAGCATCTACGCCACGCTCTGGATGTTGAAGTTTCCGCGCCAGGGGTATGCCGTCCCTGGCTGCGACTGGGTCCGCGTGTCCGCGCAAGGAGTGCCCCCGCACATTGGATCTCCCACGCCGGGCCTGGGCTACGAGGACGGTGATCCCTACGGGGCGTTTCTCCCGCCCCCGCTCGAAACGGATGCGCACGGGGAGCACGAAGTCATGCGCGCCGTCGTGTTCGTGACGCCGGAGACCCGCAAGGGCACCGAGCGCAGCCCGCAGGAGTACGCCGATCCGCTGCTGGTCCTGACGGGGGAGGACTACGCCGCGTGCTCCTTCGGGGAGCTGCACCGGCGCCTCTGCGGCGCCTTGCGGGACAATGGGTCCTGACCACAGCCGAGCGATTGGGGGCGGCCGGTCCCTGGCGGAGGGGGGACCCCGATGGGGAAAGGAGCGGCGCACGGGAACCTCCCCGGCCCCCGACGGAAACCATTCAGCAACCGGCCTCTACACGAGGCGTCTCCCGTTATTCTTCCCGCAGCACCCCCCGGCAGCAGGATCGATTCGATGCGTCTCGCCCTGATTCTCGCGATTAGCGGAGGGCTGTGGGTCGCCGCCGCCCTCCAACCCGGACAGGCCCAGGACGTCGGCCCGCTCCGGCTCCGCGCCGAATCCTTCGCCACAGGGAGCACCGGCGAGCGCCTCCCCTTCTGGCTGTCGGCCAACCAGCAGGGCACGGTCGACCCCGCCTCCGCCAACGCCGGCCTCCGCCTCGGGGCCCACCGCCCGTTCACCGACGATTCGGGACTCGACTACGCCCTCGGCGCCGAAGTGCTCGGGCGCGCCTCCCAACACGGGACGGTCACCCTCCACCAGCTCTACGGCCGCCTCCGGTACGGGCGGGTCCAGCTGACCGTGGGCCGCCGGGAGCAGATGAGGGGGCGGGTCGACACGAGCCTCTCGGTGGGCAGCACCACGTGGAGCCGCAACGCC
>CAZMDV010000504.1:0-2170 GCA_964564875.1 uncultured Salinivenus sp. | reverse complement strand
ATCCGTCTTCCCTGTTGCCCGTCTCTTGCGCCAAAATTGCGCAATACGAAATACGCAATACGTTCCCGCCTTCCCGCCTCTGTTTCCCCAGACACCCAAACGAGGGCTACTGGCGCCGGGCATCGTCTCCACCCGCCTCCGCGGCCAGTCGTCGGACGAGACGGCGCTTCACGACGGGCAGGAGTGTTTCCTGGTACGGAACGTGGAGGTCGACATTCGAGAAGTACGTGGCGGGATTAGGGAGGTCACGGCGCTCCTCCAGCAGCTCGAGCTTAATTGTCGAGGGATCAACGTCCACGCTTTCCTTCGAGACCGTCTTGCAGTGCGTGGTCTTCAGGGCCCGGTGGGTCTCCCCCTCTCCTTCGATGATCGAGAGCTTGTACCGCAGAACGTGGAGGGCTCCTTCCTCCTGGTGCGGCACCATGAGGTAGCCCTCCTGCACGTAGGACGGCATGATGCCCACCGTCTCCAGCTCCAGGTTGTCCTCCACGTGCTCGTAGACGGCCTTCCCCTCCTCGATGGCGGCCTGGAAGTGGGGCAGTGCCCACCGAATCAGATCCTCGACCACGGCCATTTCTGTGTCTTCAAGCTCCGGCCACTCGTAGGTTACCGTCTTCTCGTCCCAGTCGATGCCGGAGACGCGTCCGGTCGACGGGCTTCGAAAGTCTTCGGTCTGCTCGAGAATTGAGACGAGGGCCCCGTGGAGCTTCACGAGCCGACCGAGGTGCGGGTACACGCGCTTTTCCTCGAAGGCTTCCTGCGCCCGCTGGAGACCGCCTAGAATTTTGTACTGGGTGCGTTCAACATCATCGACGGCACCGGTGAAGTCTTCCAGACTGAGAGGATCCATAGCGCGGTTGTGGATGTCAACAAGCTGTGAAGGAGAGCGTGACAAGGTGCTTACCTAACGAAGCGAAAATCATTCCGGAACTTCAAACGGACAGGCTCCTCATTCACCCTCCAGGGCACAGCCTGAAACTACTTCCTCCTGTTAGTCGGGGCGCATCTGCTCCATCATGGCCTTCACCTGTTCGCGGGGCATGCGGGTGAAGGTGTTGAACTGTCCTCCCGCCGCCAGGGCCTCACCGCCGTCAAAGGTCACGACCTCCCCGTTCATGTACGCGGTCAGGTCGCTGAGGAGGACGCTCGCCAGGTCCGCCAGTTCGTCTGGCGCCCCGAAGCGGCCCGCTGGAATTCGGTCTTTCATCTGCTGCACTAGACTCTCGTCAGGCACGAGTCGGTCCCAGGCTCCTTCTGTCGGGAAAGGGCCGGGCGCTACGGCGTTGAGCCGGATCCCTTCGCTCCCCCACTCGGCGGCTAGCGAACGCGTCATGGCAACGATCCCGGCCTTCGACATGGCACTGGGGACGACGTACGCACTGCCTGTCTCCGCGTAGGTGGTGGCGATGGAGAGCACGGCGCCCTCCGTCTCCCGCTCCAACCACCGCCGCCCGCAGGCCTGTGTGCAGTAGAACGAGCCGTACAGGTTCGTTCTCACGATGGCGTCGAACCCGTTCGGCGAGATGTCCTCCGTCGGGGCCAGAAAGTTGGCCGCGGCGTTGTTGACCAGCCGCGTGATGGATCCCTGACGCTCTTCCGCCTCTTCGACGAAGGCCTGCACGGCCTCGTAGTCGCGGACGTTGCACGAGATCCCTTCCGCGGTGCCCCCGTTCTCTTCAATGTCGGCCACGGTGTCTCCAAGCGGCTCGGGCCGGCGGCCGTTGATGGTGACCGCGGCGCCGAGATCGGCGAAACGGAGCGCCATCGCACGAC
Organism: uncultured Salinivenus sp.; assembly: GCA_964564875.1. Taxonomy (GTDB): domain Bacteria; phylum Bacteroidota; class Rhodothermia; order Rhodothermales; family Salinibacteraceae; genus Salinibacter. The sequence goes on along the minus strand of CAZMDV010000504.1, from coordinate 397 downwards.
CGAGGCCGGTTCCTCCTCCGGTGACGACAATGTGGTGGTCGGCGAGCAGGTCGGGGGCGAGAGCGTCATCCATGAGTAGGCGGGGAAGATTAAGTTCAGGTGAACCATACGCCTAACGCCCACGCCTCCCGGTTTGGTTTCGCTCAGGGGCCAGTCCATTCTCAGACCGGCGCGTTGAGACGCGAGAGCCCCCATTGCGCCGCCTCCTACGACCCGGAGGGATTGGACGACGCATCACCCGTCTCCGCCTCGGGACTCGCCGGGGCGCCGTCGCCGCGGACCGGGGCGCCGTCGCCGCGCTCCTGGGGCGCGACCTCGACCTGGGTGGGATCCCGGTCGAGAGCCTCCACGATGCTGGAGTCGAGCGCGCCGCGGTCGGTGGGCCCGCCTGGCAGCA
>CAZMDV010000503.1:0-2197 GCA_964564875.1 uncultured Salinivenus sp. | reverse complement strand
TCAGCTGCTTGGCGAGGCAGCCGCCGAGATGCGAGTACCAGGTGTGGCCGTGAATGATGTCGGCGTCGGACACCGAGCCGGCCATGATAAGGTCGCGCGCCATCGCGTCCATGAACTTGGCGTGGCGCTCGTCCTGGCGGGGCAGCTCAAAGTGCGGCTCCACACCGCGCACCCGGAGATTGTCGTGCGTTTCGTCCTGTTCGCCGAAGCAGAGCACTTCAATCTCGTGGGCGCCGTCGTCTAGAGCGGCCAGCTCGCGGGTGAGGTACTCGACGTGCACGCCGGCCCCGCCGTAGACGTTGGGCGGATACTCGTTGGTGAGAATTACGATTTTCATCGGTGGGCTTCGGCAGTCAGGGAAGGAAGCTCGAAGGGTGGAAGGCTTCGGAGAGCTGAGGGTCGAGAATCGAGAGTCGAAGGAGATCTCGATTCTCGACTCTCGATCCAGCGACCGAAGGGAGCGGTCCTAAATGATCGTGTCGTCGGGGATATCGGTATTTTTCGGGATGACGACAATGCCGTCACGGATGTGGTACAGGTCTTCCTCGGCCTCCTGCACGTTGTCCTGGTTTTTGATAATGCACCGCTTCCCGATGGAGACATTTTTGTCGATAATGGCGCCCTCGACGTAGGACTCTTCGCCGATGCCGGGATCTTCCGGGCCCTCTACGACGTCACGCTCCTCCATGTCGTGCCAGCGGAAGTGATCGGTCCCCATCATCACACTGTTCTTGAGCGTCGTGTCGGGGCCGATGTACGAGCGAATGCCCACGACGGACTGAGAAATCTGGCTGCTTTCGACCAGACTTCCCTCGGCGACCAGCGAATCCTGAACGGTCGAGTTTTGAATCTTCGCGGGCGGAAGCATGCGGGCCCGCGTGTAAAGGGGACGGTTCGGATCGTACAGGTTGAAGGGCGGTTCCGGCTCCGCCAGCATCAGGTTGGCCTTGTAGAAGGAGCGAATGGTGCCGATGTCGCTCCAGTAGTCGGCGAACGGGTAGCTCGCCACCCGCATCTGGTCGATGGCCTTTGGAATGATCTGGTTGCCGAAGTCGTGATCGTCCGCATTGGCCTCGAGCAGCTCGCGTAGGGGCTCACGGTCGAAGATGTACATGCCCATCGACGCGAGGTAGACGCGGCCCTCCTCTTCCAATTCAGGCTCCACAGGGCTCTCCAGGCCGTCGAGCTCGTCGAAGGCCGGCTTCTCGTAGAATTCCGTAATGATCTCCTCGTCGTCGGTCTTCAGGATGCCGAAGGCGGTCGCGTCGTCGGCCGTGACGGGAATGGTGCCGAGGGTCACGTCCGCCTCCGTCTCCCGGTGGTGGGCCAGCATGTTGCGGTAGTCCATCGAGTAGAGTTGGTCGCCCGACAGGATGAGCACGTGCTGGTGCCGGTGGCCTTCGATGTGCGGCAGGCTGCGCCGCACCGCGTCGGCGGTGCCCTGGAACCAGTCTTTCGACGAAGGGGTCTGTTCGGCGGCCAGAATCGAGACGAAGCCGTTGCTGAATCGGTCAAACTGGTAGGCCCGGGCCAGGTGCCGGTTCAGGCTGGCCGAGTTGAACTGGGTGAGGACGAAAATGCGGGTGATGCCCGAGTTGATGCTCGTCGAGATCGGGACGTCGATCAGCCGGTAGCGCCCGGCGAGGGGCACGGCCGGCTTGGCCCGAAGCTTGGTCAGCGGGTACAGGCGGGTTCCTTTTCCTCCGCCGAGAATAACGCTGAGGATGGAGGTATCAAGCGGCACAGACATAGCGTGGGCGCGGAAATAAATAGTGGAGCCATCGAGGCTCCTGCGCGGCAGCGACAGGAGCGAACGGTCAGTGGGAGGACGTCCATGAGAAGTTTTTCAGGAGAGATCGGCCCTCCTCGGCCCGAGCGGAGCGTCCCTATTTGGGAGAAAACGTCGTCCCCCGGATGCGCACTTGTTCGGACCGGGAGGGCGCTCCACCCCGTGGTCTTCGCAGACAAACGGGTAGAGACTGATCAAGAAAGAAACCCAAAGGGTGTGATGCAAAAAAACTTTGTGGAGGCCCGGCGAGCAACAACCGGGCCGGGCGATGGAGGCTCAGCCGCCTCTGATCGTGGGAGGGGGGCCGGAACCACACGGGCGGAGGGGGCATGGGCGCACTCCAGAAGCACTTCACTGCTCCGCGGTGCTACCGTTGTGCCGCCTCGCTGCGCTTGGGGCGCGTGGGGC
>CAZMDV010000502.1:0-2199 GCA_964564875.1 uncultured Salinivenus sp. | reverse complement strand
CCTGGACCACCCTCACCCGCTCGCACGACGACCTGCTCAGGGCCCTGCCCGACGAAAAGATCGACCATGAGCCCGGCACCCCCTGGCCCCTCTACGTGGCTGCCTCCGAGGACACCGCTGCGGTGGGCCGGCGCCTCCGCCGGTCGCTGACGCCCGAGGAGTGGGCGCAGGTGGACCTGAAGGTGCTGCCGGAGACCCCGCGCGAGCACATGGACCAGATCGATCCGCACGGGCTGCTCTACCTGCCGCACCCCTACGTCGTCCCCGGCGGACGCTTCAACGAGATGTACGGCTGGGACAGCTACTTCATCTCGGTGGGCCTCTTGGAGGCGGGACGCGTCGAGCTCGCCAAGCACATGACCGACAATCACCTCTACCAGGTGCGGCACTACGGCACCGTCCTAAACGCCAACCGCACCTATTACCTCACCCGCTCGCAGCCGCCGTTTCTGGCTACGATGGTGCGCAACGTCTTTGCGGCCACCCGAGACACGACGTGGCTCGCCGACGCAGTGCCGGCGCTCAAGCGCTACTACGAGTACTGGACGACCGGTCCCCACCGGGCCGGCGACACGGGCCTCTCGCGCTACTACGGGCTGGGCGACGGCCCGGCGCCCGAAGTAGTCATGGGCGAGCGCGATGCGGAAGGACAGTCCCACTACGACCGCATCCGGGCCTACTACCGCAACAACGACGTCACGGCCTACGACGAATCGCTCTTCTACGACGTCGAGGCCGATTCCCTGACGCCGCTCTTCTACAAAAGCGACCGGTCGATGCGGGAGTCGGGCTTCGACCCGTCCAATCGGTTTGGGCCCTTCAATGTGGGCATCATCCACTATGCGCCCGTGGGCCTCAACAGCTTCCTCTACCAGTACGAGCAGGACCTGTCTGCCATCATGGCCACGCTGGGACGCTCCGACGCGGCGAAGCAGTGGGACCTGCGGGCTGGACGGCGAAAGCGCCAAATGAACGAGCTGATGTGGGACCCCGAGGCGGGCCGCTATCGCGACTACAACGTCCGCACCGGCACGCAAAACGACTACGACTTCGCCACGATGATGGCGCCGCTTTGGGTGGGCCTGGCGGCCGACTCCCAGGCCACCGCCACGGCCGGCTCCCTGTGGCAGCTCGAAGTCCCCGGCGGCATTCTCACCAGCACGCGCCGGACCGGCAACCAGTGGGACGCCCCCTTCGGCTGGGCGCCCCTCCAGATGATGGCCGTGGAGGGGCTGCGGCGCTACGGCTACGACGCCGCGGCGGACCGCCTCTCGGCCAAGTTCGTGGACCTCGTCAGTAAGGAATTCCAGGAGCACGGGGTCATCCTGGAGAAGTACGACCTCGTGCAGCGGGAGTCCGACGTGTCCGCGGGCATCCCGTACGGCTACAATGAGAACGTCGTCGGCTTTGGGTGGACGAACGCCGTCGTGTTGCGCCTGCTCGAGGACCTTGAACGTTAGGGCGTTCTAACTCGACGTCCAGCGAGACGCTTGACCCCAAAATTCTGGAGGGAGGCGGGCTCCGTGGTGCCGTTCCGTCGAATCTCAGAAGCGCCTCCTTGCGGACGGATCCACCGCCCGAATCGCGATCAATGCTCCGAGGCAGGACCCCCGACGCCGTTACGCACTGCCGCGACGTTCAGAAGCCCTCGCAGGAACGGTGGAATTTTTGTCAAGATCCTGTATGTTAAACAACAGATCGGTGTTGAGCGTCGCTTGATGGGTCCTGACACCTCGACTCAGGCGAGTTTTCCGTTCACGTCTTCCGCTTCGCCCATGTCCTCCCCTCCGGCGTCCAGCGACCAAAACGAGGCGACCGACGAAGCCCCTACAGAAGAGGCACAGTCTCCGGCGTCTGAGGAGCCGGACACGGTCGTCGAAACCGTGGAGTGCCCGAACTGCGGGCACGAGTTTACCGGGAACTACTGCCCGGAGTGCGGGCAGGAAGCCGATCCGTCGGTGTCGGCTACTGATGTGATCGGCGGGTTCTTCCGCCAGTTTGGCGATCTCGAGCATGGCTTCTGGCCCACGTTTGTGGGACTGACTATCCGTCCGGGGAAGGTGCTCCGGGAGTACCTCGGCGGACTGCGAAAAGGCCTGATGGGGCCGGGCCGGTACCTGCTGGCGGCGCTGGTCCTCGACGTCGGCGCCGACCGGCTCCTAGTCTGGATCGGGGCCAGAACGCCCCTATGGACGGATG
>CAZMDV010000501.1:0-2202 GCA_964564875.1 uncultured Salinivenus sp. | reverse complement strand
AGGGCCGTCGTTCCGGCCTTCTGGGCCCCAATAAGTAGAAAGTTCGGATGGGTCATGGATTGGGCTCGCGCGCGGTCCTGCTTCAATACTCTGAAGTTTATGGTCTCGGGACCCCTACGGGGATGTTGGGGACATGTCTCATCATGCCTCAAGGCAGCCAATGAGACACGTCTTGTCCGGTCAATTCTTGAAGGGTCTCAAGGTCCTCCCGGTACTCTTCCCGAAGTCGCTGAGCCGTTGCCGGGTCCATTTCTGGACGGTGCAGGAACGTGTTTCGCAGGGTGGAGCGCACAGACTGGGGAATCACTGCACCCAAGGCGCGCCGGAGCCCCGTCATTCGATACAGACTCCGAAGGAGAGGATTTTTCGGCACCCCGGAGGCGCCGTGGTGCTTGGAGGCATCGAGCGAAATATCCGGGTTGACGTCCAGAAATTGGAGAACGCGCTGCAGGGTAGAGGCCCGATTTTGCCAGAGATCGTCGCTTAGCAAGATCAGGAGCTGGTCGCTCTCAAAGTGCTCACGATACCGGGCAATCTGTCGTCCATAGAATCCCTTTTCGCGGTAATGGACCATGTTGGGGGCGCCCTCCTCGATTCGCTTCTCTTCTAGTTCCAGGGCCTCTTCGAAGGAGCGGGACTCCCGTCCCGATCGGGCCGCATGCAAGTAGTTCGAGTATGCCCGTTCTACGGGATCTCGTAGGATCGCGATCAAAGAGACATTCGGGACGAACTCTTTAATTCGCACGGGGGCCTTCGGATCGTAAAGGTACGATGGGGACGCTTCTCCCGCGACGCAGTCCGGAGGGGCATCTTCGAACAATTTAAGGTACTCGTCAACCTCCGTGGTCACCCTCACCCGTGGACTCTCGCTCTCGTACCCCTGAGAGTTCCAGTAGGTGAAAAAATGCGTTTCCTTGACCCCCTCCGGGAACCACACGTCCGGGTGCGATCGCAAGTATTCATAAAGGGAGGTCGTGCCCGATTTTTGAGCCCCAATGATCAAGAAATCTGGTTTCATTACGTCCATGGTCGGGTCAGCACGTGTGAGGTAATGCCCATCCTGCGCTTGACGAGCACACACAGCCATACATTCCACAGGGCAGCCGTCGAGCCCGTCGCCACGGCCGCACCCTCGATGCCAAACGGTGGGATCAGCGCAAGGTTGAAAGCCACGTTGGCCGCCGCACTCCACGCAAACACCCGTGCGCTTTCGTCCTGATGGCCGGTCATGTTCATCAAGTACCCCACAGAACCAGCACCCGCATTGATCAGCTTGCCAACAACCAGGATGATCAGTGCCACCTGGGCGGCGTCGAACTCGGCCCCGAACAGGCGCAAGAACGGGGCTGAAATCGAAATGAGGACGATGCTCCCCAGCAAAGACGGCCAGAATGACAGATGAGCCACCATGCTCACGAGTCGCTGCAGGAGATCCATGTCGCCGTTGCGATACATCCGTGCAATTCGTGGGGCCGCGATCGCATTAATGCCTGTAAGCAAGAACGTGACGACGGTCCCCGTCTTCAAAGCGACGTTGTAGTATCCAACCTCTGCGGAGGTGCGCAACACCCCCAGCAGAAAGATGTCCGTCTGGTTGAGCACCACGTTGAAGCTCGCCACGAGAAGTAACGGCCAGGCCACTCGAAACCACGTCCGCATTTTGTACGTCGGGGAGGCCGTCCGGGCCGGGCCTGGAAGCCGCCGCCAGCCCGCCACCGCTTGGCCTGCGACAATGAGGACAAGCACCCCTGCCGTGAGCGAGAGGGCCATGGTACTGTCCACGGCGCCCACCCAGACATGGGCCGCCCCGACCGACAGAAGGACGAGCACGCGCCGCCCAATGTATGAGGGCGCGTAGGCCAGCACCATGTGCTCCAGTCCACGTACTGTCTCCTTTTGGAGCGTAATGAGACTTAGTAGCGGAATCAGCCAGACGCCGACCTGGAGAGGAAGGGGCTGATCGATGTAGCCAAGACGGTGTAAGCCCCCGATGACTGCGTATGCTCCCGTCGCTACGGCAAGTCCAACCCCCAGCGCAATCGTCCACGATCCCTGTACGATTCCACGTAGTAGCTTCCACTCGGCATCTTCCTGATACTCGGACACGAACCGCAGGACGGCCGTCGGGAGTCCCAGCTTGGCGGCAATGGCTAGGATGGCCGTCATCGACAGGACGAACGCGTACATCCCGTACTCGGAGGC
>CAZMDV010000500.1:0-2205 GCA_964564875.1 uncultured Salinivenus sp. | reverse complement strand
TCGGACTGTCGGGGGACTGTCAATAGCCTTGGTCGGCCAAATTTTCCACGATGGTGCCGTAGAAGGCGTTCGAGTCGAAATGCGATGCGAGGCCAGACGAGATGCCCACCTGCCGCCCATGGTCGGCGTCGATGGTGCCTTGGTACTCGCCCCACCGGGCACTTCGCACGCTGACGATCCCATCGTTCGCCCCCTCTCGTTCGAACAAGTATTGGTTCAAATACCGGAAGATGGGGGCAATGGGTACGTTGGTGCCCTTGCCGGCCTGACATCCATAAGACCAGTACTCCACATCGGGATGGTCGGGCACTTCAGGGTTGAAGGTGTCCTCCATGTACTCGGGGGTGAGCTCCGTGAGCGCCTGCCGAATGTTGGCCGAGCCGTCCTCCAGGATGTGGGTGCCCACCCAGTCCGCCACGTCCGTTACCCAGTTGCGCACGAGCTCCGGCTGGTCGAGGACAAGGGAGGCAATGGCCGAGCCGCGGTGGGGCGCTGAGACGGTCACCAGCGCGTCGACCACCTCGTGCCAGCCCATTTTCGTGATGAGGTAGCGTGCGTCGAGGCCGCCCATCGAGTGGGCGATCAGGAGCAGTCGATCGGTCTTTGTCTCGTCGAGAACGTGTGTGAGGCGCTCGTCCCACTGAGCCGTCCGGGCGCGCACCGTGTTGTAGGGCGACACGTTGGGGGCAATCGCCCGCACGCTCCGCGAGCGCAGGTGCAGAGCCTCCTCGTGCAGGTGCCCACCCCGCCGAAACGACGCCCCGACGCCGAACCCATGCATGAGCACGACCGGTGTCTGCACGGGAATGATCGAGGGCTGCGGAAACGGCTCCAGCCCCGTAATGCGTCGCAGGGCGGAGGCCGGAAGGGTCTGGTCGTTGGGCATGGTGGGAGGAGCGTCGAGAACGTACGAGGATGAGCAGAAGTGGTACCTGAGGCAGGATCCACAGGTTCAGACAGCTTCTCAACCCTACATCTGGGCCGAGGGGAACATCACGCAGGGAGGCCGGCGAACACTGCGAAGGGCTTTCCGAGGAGCAGGGCCTCGCCGACAATCACGACAAATCCCGCCGCGACCGGCACCCGAATGTTGTCGTTGATCGGGAGGGGAAGCACCTCGACCATAGCGCCCACGAGAACCCCCGTGGCCGCGGGTCCAAACGCAACCGCTGGGAAGCACACCATGATGGCGAGGCCCGTGACCACGAACGCCGCCGTTCCTTCGACCGTCGCCGACAGGGAGCCCCACGAGTGGCGCCCCAGTCGTCGCCCCACGAGCGCCGCGGCCGCGTCCGCCAGCATGGCCATTGCCAGAACGGGGACGGCCACGCGCAGAGGGAAGAGAAGCGCCATGAGCGCTGCCCCGACCAGCACGGACGTGGCCCCGTTAAAGCGAATGCCTGCCCCGACCTCAGGAAGCTCCTCCGTGCGCATCAGCGGGCCGAAGATCGACCGTATGAAGGCGTTGAATGGTCGAGAATAGGCCCGCGTGACGTCGGCGGCGACGGCCACGAGCGCCGCGGCGGCCAGCACGTACAGCGCGGCGGGCATACCGATCCACCACATGCCAAACGGGATCAGCAGAGCCAGAAAGTGCAGGGTTTTCCGGCCCAGCTCACCGGCGTACGAAAGGGACGGACGGACAGCCACGAGTGGCGCGAAACATGAGCATGATGCGCGTCGGATCTCCGAACCTTCCGGCGCGCAGATGGTTCGCAGAATTCGCTGGTCCCCGCCATTTTCTGCGGGTCCGATCGATCGATGCTAGATCCCACTCGTGACCGGCGTCGAATTGCAGCTCCTCCGCCTACTCTCTTCACAACACTCCTGTTGCCATGCGTGTGTCCACGTCGTTTTTGCTTCTGCTCGCCACGGTTCTGCTCATCGGTTGTGGTGGCAACGGCGAGTCCGAAGCCGACCAGATGGCCGAAGAGCACGAAGGGGAGACCCCCTCGGCCACCGAAGCGGCCCGGGCGCCGAAGATTCCGGTCACCACCGACACCGTCACCTATACCACGGCGAGCGAGGGAATGCCCGTCATGGGCTATCTCGCCGCCCCGGCCAACCCGGATTCGGTGCTCAGCGCCCACGGGAAGGATCCCGCCACAGAGAGCCTCCCGGGCGTCGTCGTGATCCACGAGTGGTGGGGGCTCAACGACAACATCCGCACCGCCACCCGACGGCTCGCCGGCCAGGGATATAGGG
>CAZMDV010000499.1:0-2217 GCA_964564875.1 uncultured Salinivenus sp. | reverse complement strand
ATGGTCGAGCTTCTGGGCCGCTCGTTGGATGGGGCTGGTCCGCTCCGGGCCGTCGACCCGAAGGCGGTTTTGAGCCGCCTCGAGCAGGACGGCGCCTCGGAGACGGTGGGGCCGGGGGAGGGCCGCGAGGTGGCCGCCGGGTTCGGCGCTGGGCGCTACGTCTTGGGCTCGATTCTTCGGGTTGGGGAGACCATTCGCCTAAGCGGAACCTGGTACGGGCCCGACGGAAAAGAGCTCGGAAGCGCCGAGGTGACCGCCTCTGGGGAAAAGCAGATCCAGAAGGCGATCGACGCGCTGGCCCGGCAGGCCATCGTGGACCTGGCCGGAAAGGAGGCCCGTCGTAGGCGGCGCCTGGCGGCCCAGACGACCACCTCGGCAGAGGCCCTCAAGGCGTACCTCGAAGGGCAGACGGCCCGCCGGTCCTTCGAAATGGCTCGCGCCCAGAGCGCGTTCGAGCGGGCCCTGGAGGCCGACTCCACGTTTGCCCTGGCCCACTACGGGCTAAGCTGGGCGGCCGGATGGCAGGGGAACCTTGACCTCGCCCTCTCCGCGGCGGGCCGGGCCGTGGAGCTGTCTGAGGACCTGCCCAAGCGGGACCGTTGGCTCTTCCAGGCGTGGCATCACTTCTACAAGGGGCGGGGCGAGGACGCCGAACGTCTCTACCGCCGCATTGTCAGCTCGCACCCAAGCGACGTGGACGCCTGGCAGGGCCTCGCCGAGACGCTCTTCCATTTCAATCCACTGTGGGGGCGGCCGGTGACAGAGGCAAAACGGCCCCTCGAAAAGACCCTCGAACTGGACCCGAGAATTAACAGCGCGCTCTACCATCTCCTGAGCATTGCGGCCGATACACGGGACTTCGGCGTGGCGGACTCTCTCTTGGCAGAGGTGGAGCGTCGGGCCCCGGAACGGTTGAAAAACATCCATGGGCTGGTATTCGGCGAGGAGCCTACCCCTGAGGTCGAAGAAGTCGGTCCCGATGTAGCCCGCACTGCAGCCTCCTTCCTTTCTGACTTCGGCAGGTACGGCGAAGCGGAAACGCTGCTAAGGTCCGTCCTGGCTTCCGAGCTCAGTGCGGGGGACGAGATCGCTGCTCGTCGTTCACTCGCCGGGATCTTAGCCGTGCAAGGAAAGCTCTCCGCGGCCCATAGGGAGCTGAAGGACGTCGACGCGCTGGGCGGGGCCTCTTCTCTCGTGCTTCGGGCCCAACTCGGCGCACTTCCGTATCTCCCGGAGAGCGAGGAGCTTTCCGGGGTGCGGGCCGGGCTTCTGAACCGGCTCCAAGCGTGGGATCCCGAGGGCGAGTCGGAGCGGTACATTTCGGACCGGATGCGCGTCTCGGCCGACCTTCTCCCATCGCTTCGCCTCTACCTGGTGGGCCTCTTGCAGGCGACGGAGGGGAACGGGGCCGCCGCTCGCGAGGTAGCCCGAACCCTCCGGGCGCGGGCATCGCCAAAGGTGTTTTCCTCGCTCTCGCCCGATCTATCGCGCGGGCTACTGGGGGAATTGGCGCGCCGAGAGGGCGAGCAGGAGGAGGCGCTCGAGCATCTTGAGGCGGTCGAGCTGCGGGCAACTGCCGGACTGCCTCTCGTCTACACGGGCGCTCGCGAGCGCTATCTTCGGGCCCGGCTCCTGGCGAAGACCGGACGTCTTGAGGAATCCCTTCGGTGGTACGAGGCCTTCGTCGGACGGACAGTAGTGGAGACAGCCTACGTGGCCCCGGCCCACCTCGGGCGCGCCGAGATCTTGGAGAAGCTGGGCCGCCCCGAGGAAGCCATTCAAGCATACGACCGATTCCTCAGGCTGTGGGAAAATGCCGATCCAGCGCTTCAACCAACCGTCGAGAAGGCCCGTCGGCAGCTGGCCGCTCTCCGGGGAGACACAACGGCGGTTTCGTCTCTCAAGAGGAGCCCCTAGCTCGTCCCATGCTCAAATCGTTGATCGACCGGATTCGCCGACTGCTCTCCGAGCTGCGGCGGCGGAACGTCTATCAGGTGGCGGTGACGTACATCGTCGTCGGGTTTTTTGTCATCGAAGCGGCGGACCTGACACTCACCCGCTTGGGCCTGCCACCCTGGACTGTGACGCTGGTCGTCGTGCTCGTCGGCCTGGGCTTCCCGATCGCGCTCGTGCTGGCGTGGGCCCTGGAAATGACGCCTGAGGGGGTGCGGGTGGAAGAGGCCGCCACCGAGGAAACTGAAGGGGCGGAGGAGGTCC
>CAZMDV010000498.1:0-2220 GCA_964564875.1 uncultured Salinivenus sp. | reverse complement strand
ACGAGGTTCAGGATCATCGAGATGCCGAGCACCAGGCCCAGCAGCGGGCTCTGATTGACGACCGCGGCAATGACGGTCACCAGCAGGCCGGTGATGGCACCGTTCACCCCCCCGGCCAACACCTCGTTCCAGATCACCCGTCCCCCGGTGCTCAAGGACACTTGCCCCAGCGCCAGGCCGCGGACGGTCACCGCCATCGACTGCGTGCCGGCGTTGCCCCCCATGCCCGCCACGACCGGCATGTACACGGCCAGGAGGGTAAAGGCCGCAATCGTGGCCTCGAACAGCCCGACCACAGCCGCCGCCAGGAACGCCGTTCCGAGGTTCAGAATGAGCCACTGGTACCGGCTCTTCACCTTCGCCATCGGGCCGTCGAGCACGCTCTCCTCCTCGGCAACGCCGGTAAACTCGTAGAGGGTTTCGCCGGCCTCCTCCTCGATGATCCGCAAGAGGTCCGACGCGTGGATGACGCCCATGATCGTGTTTTCCTCGTCGAGCACAGCGACCCGGCTCTCCGGGTTCGCCCGGAAGACGTCCACGACGTCCGAGTCGGGGGCGTCGTAACGGACGTGCGGGGTGTCTTCGAGATAGTCGCGCAGGGGGCCGCCGCCCTCGTCGGCAAACGCAAGGGCCGGCGCGGGCAGCCGACCCACCAGTGCATCCCCGTCGCTCACGAAGATGGTGGGGAAGCGGCCGGTGCGCCCCTCGTGCCCCCGAACCCGCTGGGCGACCTCGTCCAGGGTCCGATCAACATCGACCGTAATGTAGTCGAGGTCCATGAGTCCGGCGGCGCTCTCCGGGCTGAATTCCAGCAGAAACTCGAGCTTTTTCCGACGGTCCGCGCTGAGCTGCTCTAAGACCTCCTCGCGGACCTTCTCGTCGAGCAGGCCAAGCACGTCGGCGGCCTCGTCCGGATCGAGGCGCGCGAGAAACTGCCGAAGCTGGTCCACGGCCATGTCGGCGACGAGGACCTCCCGCACCGGATCGGGCAGGTGAAAGAACACGTCCCGCTGCTGCACGCCCGTGAGTCGCCGAAATTCGTCTGCGGGCGCGTCCGACAGGGCGAGGTCTTGTTGAAGATCCGCCGATGGACCGTCCCCCAGAGAAGTAGCCACGAGATGCGTGCGGGAGCTGCGCGAAAGGAGAACGAAAGAACCCCCCTGGCCCGATTTACGGGTCGAACCCGAGACCGCTCTCCAAGATCCATCGTGCATGGAGGACCGATGGTCGTGAGGGCGGCGTCTTCCATCCTCCTCGAAACACGCATGCCAGGTTCACTACGGGACACTTTGGAAATACGACAGCTTCCCGCCGGTGAAGCTCCCGTAGAACGGAAGTCATTCTGAGCGGAGCGAAGCGGAGTCGAAGGGGCCGGCAGGGTCATCCTCTGGAATCTCACCGAATATAGGCGAAAACGGTTGAGGAAGGCACAGGCGATTTTCCTGTTTTCCGCCGTCTTCGAAGAGATTCTTCGGTCGCAGGCTCCCTCAGAACGACGTTATTCCCTATGTTCGAGGCAAATCGGAGCTTCACCGGCGGAGATCGAAAAATTTCCGGTAGTGAGCATGCCAGGTCAACCGCCGCGACGGTAGGGAGAAAACCTCTGGAATCCGTGACGATACTGTTCCGGTGGTTGTACTTCCTCCTCTCAGGAGTCATCCTTATTGTTGAGTTGCATGTTGATTCTGTGAGTTGGTGGAGGAGCAGTTGCCATGAAATGCGACGACCACAGACGACGGACGGCCGACCGCCGATCAACGCTGAGAAACAGCCGTCCGCGGTCCGCTGTCTCCTTCGAGGGGCGCACGGCTTCCGGATTCCAACTCACAGGCTTGAGATGCTACTTATTGTTACAATCTCATGCTTCGGGCAACAGCCTCAGAGAGTCACGGTCCCCCTCGACGGCACTGAGGACTACCTTCGATTAGTCACAAAAGGAAGATAATCTCTACTCAATGAAAGTCGTCGTCATTGGCGTTGGGCAGGTGGGTCGCACCGTCGCCCACGCGCTGGCTGAGGACCACGAGGTGATCGCGGTCGACAAGGACCCCGAGCGCCTCGAATCGATCCGGGCCGAAACCGACGTGCTCACACACGAGGGGAACGGCGCCCGGCTCGAGGTGATGAAGACCGCGGAGGTCCCGTCCGCGGATCTGGTGATTGGAAGCACGAGCGACGATCGGAGCAACATTCTCATTTGCAGTACGGCCCGGGCGCTCA
>CAZMDV010000497.1:0-2222 GCA_964564875.1 uncultured Salinivenus sp. | reverse complement strand
TCAGCACGGCCCCGAATCCGGGAGCGTCGGGGGAGTTGGGGGGCGGACCCTGGGCCAGTCTACGGATGAAAACATCCCCGCGTCCCTGCGCAGTGAAACAGAGAAATCCTGATGGCTTTTCTCAGGACCCAACAGTCTGAAGTTGCCTGGTCGGAGAAGCCTCACCCGACTGACAATTGAAGCTCCCCCAATGGTCGGCCCCCCGGCCTCCAGAAAATGGCCGCCCGGTCCCGAAAGATACTGTGGTGAATGTCAAGCCTATTGAGTGCCCGGATGCAGCGTCGACCATTGGGTCTCGGCCTCATGTCAACCCACCAAACAGACTCGGACGGCTGGGCATGTTTAACGTTGACCGTCCCAACGCGCAACGCTACGCCGGCTCGCGAGCACGCATCTCTTCCAAAAGGGGCCGGAGGTCGGCCCAGACCTTTTGGGCCACGAGGCGGTGGCCCGCGGCGGTGGGATGTATGCCGTCGTCCTGCATCAGGGAGTCGGAGCCCGCAATGTCGTTGAGGATGAACGGAATTAGCGTGACGCGATCGTAAGCTTCGGCGACCGTCGGGTACACCTGACGGAACTGTTGGGTGTACTCCTGTCCGAGGTTCGGGGGAACCTGCATGCCGGCGAGCAGGACCTGCGTCTCCGGATACGCGGCGAGGGTGGTGTCGATGATGCCCCGCAGGTTTGTGCGCGTCACCGACGGGTCGATGCCGCGGAGGCCGTCGTTGCCCCCCAGCTCCAGCACCAGCACGTCCACCGAGTCCTGCAGGAGCCAGCCAATGCGCTGGCGGCCGCCGGCCGTGGTCTCGCCGCTTACGCCCGCGTTCCGGATCCGCACGTCCCAGCCGAGGGAGTCGACCTTCTGCTGGAGGAGCGCGGGAAACGCCTCCTGGGACGATACGCCAGCCCCGGCGGCGATGCTGTTGCCGAGAACAAGGACCCGGAGGCCGTCGCCATGTGCGGAGTCCGGGGCGGTCGAAGAAGACGCAGAGGTCGAAGCGCTGGTGTCGCCCCCAGGACGAGACACGGCGGAATTGGAACGATCTTGCCCACAGCTGACCAGTCCGAGGACCCCGACGAGTAACAACAGGTATAGACGGACCGTCGACATGAAAAGGGAGGGCGGATCCACGAGAACACGCACCACGCCGAACCGGGACTGAAGCAACAGGGTTTCCGGGGCGTAGAGCCCATCATCTTTTCCAGCGATCTTCTTCAGTAGCTTATGAGTGAGTCCTTCGTTCTCCGCACCGAGGCCCTGACGAAAACCTTTTCGAGTGGGGGAAACACCCTCACGGTCATCGAGGACGTGAGCTTCGAGGTCGAGGAGGGGGACACGTGCGCCGTGGTCGGCCCGTCGGGGAGCGGGAAGACGACCCTTCTGGGGCTCTGCGCCGGGCTCGATCAGCCGACGAGCGGAACGGTGGAGCTCTGCGGCGTTGACCTCGACCCCCTCGACGAAGACGAGCGCGCCGAGGTGCGCAACCGCAACGTCGGGTTTGTCTTCCAGACGTTCCGCCTGCTCCCGACGCTGACGGCCCTGGAGAACGTGATGGTCCCGGCCGAGCTCCGCGGCTCCACCGATCCACAAACGCGGGCGGCCGAGCTTCTCGACCAGGTGGGCCTCGGTGACCGGCTCGACCACTATCCGTCTCAGCTCTCCGGCGGCGAGCAGCAGCGGGTGGCCATGGCGCGGGCGTTCATCAATAAGCCCCGCGTCCTCTTCGCGGACGAGCCTACCGGCAACCTCGACGCGGAGACGGCCGGGCGGATCGAGGATCTCCTCTTCGACCTGAACGAGACAGCGGGGACGACGCTCGTGCTGGTGACCCACGACCAGGAGCTAGCATCCCGAACAGAACGTATTCTCCGCCTCCGGGGTGGACAGGTGGTGGGCGACGAGCGGCCGTCGGTCTCGGCAAAGACACCCGTCGCGTAGGCCCTGCTACTCATCGGCCGGAAGATACGCCATCCCGTCCGGGCCATGGCCCGCAAAAATCGTATCTACGATGGACCGCGTCTCGAGGTCGATCGCACTCACGGTGCCCGAGCCCGCATTGGCCACGTACGCCCGGGCATTCGTGGGAACGATCACGCCAATCGGCTTCTCCCCCACGTCGAGGCGTGCCGACGGGCGCCTCTCGGGGGCGTCAAATAGGGCCACCTCGCCGGCCCGCGGGGCGGAGACGAGGGCGTGACGGCCGTCCGGGGAGGCATCGACT
>CAZMDV010000496.1:0-2224 GCA_964564875.1 uncultured Salinivenus sp. | reverse complement strand
TTTTGGGATCGCGCATTAATCCCGTAGAATGACGGTTGACGCTGCAGCAGTCCCCATGCCGCTTTGTGCGATTCTTTGCCTCGCCAGAACCGCTCCGACGCCAACATTCTTTGACATTACCGCCGTGTCGGGATACCTTTTACCATCCATCATTCCCCTCTTTGGAAGGGTTTTTTGCCCCGTTTCTGCATGCTTCGTTCTTTGCTCACCCTTCTGGCCATTCTCGTCGCAGGAATGGCGATCCTCTCTGATCGACCGTGGTTGAACGTCGTCACGGGCATGATCCTCATGACCCTCCTTGGCCTGCTGGGCTGGTGGGCCTGGACGACGTACTGGACGGAAGAGGCCGATCGGCCGCGTCCGGGGCCTGAGTCGGAGAAGTCCGAACCGTCCCCGGAGGAACTGGGGATCGTGGACATTCAGCCTCAAGATGCCCCGGACCAGGCGGCGCAGGGCCAGGCAGTGCAGGATGAGGCGGCGGACGCTGCCCAGGCGGCACCCCCGTCGCCCGACGCGGCCTCCTCGGGCGCGCCCCCCGTCTCCGAACCCTCGTCCACGGACGAGGAGGTCTCAGACGGACGTCCGGTGGAGACGGCGGAGGCCGAAGAGTCGCCGACCGACACGCGCGACGCCCCGGTGCTCGGCCCCCTTCTGGAGTCGGCCCGGGCAGCCCTCGACGCCCGAACGGTGTGCCTGCTGGTGCAGGAGGAGATTGCCTTCACCTATCGCATTGAGGCCGCTGCGAGCACCCATCCATCCGTGCGTCAGAGCGGCACCTTCGATGCCCAGACGCCCCTGCTCACGGCGACCATGTCCCGTCAGTCGGTTACCCTTCGGACGCTTGCCGAGGAGGAGATTGCCGTCGAGGACCTGGGCTACTACGAGGACTCGCCAGCGGTTGACCATTTGGCCGTTGCCCCCGTGTCCCAGCCAGACGCGTCCGCTGCGACGTTCCTCCTGGCCGACGCCCCCGAACCTTCGGACCTCGGCACGTCGCGGGCGCGCACCCTGATCGAGCACTTTGCCGAAACGGTGGGTCTCTTTCTCGACATCGGTCGGTCCCCCTCGGAGCAGTCCGATGCTGGGTCTCTTGACGGCCTCTCCGCCGACCAGGACGCAAATGGTTCGGTGGCCGCTCCCGACCTGGAGGAGGACGCGACGGAGAGCCCGCGCCCGCGCCGCGAAATTATCGCGGAAGAGATGGAGAGGACGCAGAGGGCCGAAGAGGACCTGGCCCTGGCCCTCGTTCACCTCAATCGGGCCGAGTCGATTTCCCGTCGGGGCGAGGAGGCGATCGCCTCCGCCGAGCGCCTATTTCAGGCGCGCCTCGAACAGCTGGCCCCGAACCAGCGGGTCGAGCGCTTCGGCGAACTGACGTACGGCATCTTCTTCCGGGAAGGAGCTGAAGCGATCGAGCCGTGGATGGCGGACTTTGAGTCGACGATGGCGCAGGAGGAAGGCGAGCTCGAAGGGGGCGTGAGCGTAGGGGTGGCCGTGTGGGCCGAAGAGACGCCGGAGGCGCTGCGCTCCGAGGCCACGAAGGCGCTCCGCGAGGCGTACGAGACCGGCACCTGCACGATTGTCACGTGAGGCCGAACGTCTCCGGGCCGCGAACCTGACGCCGCCCTCTGCCGTTTTTGAAGGCGGTTGTTTCCTCGTCGTCTTTGTCGCGTAACTGTTTCGTCGTTGTCATGCCGACCACCGACACGCCGCCACGCATCACGCACGTATCCTGGGGACGCCTTGAGGTCGAGAACGGCGCCGAAAACGGCGCGCAGTCCTTCAAAGACGCGAAGCTGTACCCGGGCGGGGCCCGGGCGTGGGACTGGAACGAAACGGGCACCTCGCACAGCCCCGGCATTCAGCCCGCCGACGTGGAGGAGCTCCTGGAGCACGGGGCGTCGGTCGTGGTTCTTTCTCGGGGCATGAACAAGCGCCTCCAGGTAAAACCCGAGACGCTCAACATGCTCGACGAGGCCGGCGTGGAAACCCACGTGCTACCGACCGAGCAGGCCGTGGAGCGCTACAATGAGCTGCAGGCGTCCGAGGAGCCGGTCGGGGGCCTGTTTCACTCCACGTGCTAGCGTCCCAACGGGCTGCTCTTCGGGCCACGGGTGGACTGGCCATAGGCCGGTGCGTTCCGACCCCCGTGGAAGCGTCTCGGAAGCTGTCTGGCGGACTGTCTATGGCCCGCAACTTCGCGGATCTTGTGCAGTCCAGGGAC
>CAZMDV010000495.1:0-2225 GCA_964564875.1 uncultured Salinivenus sp. | reverse complement strand
CGATCCAGATCACCAGCATCGGCCACATGTTGTTGCCCCACTGCGTGTTGAGGGGCGCGATGTCGAACAGCCCGTACGCCGCGGGGAAGAAGAGGACGCAGAGCCCAAAGTTGGAGGGATTCCAGAGGTGACGATCCTTCACGCGGAGCACGTACTTCGACAGAATCGACACCGCACTGCAGAGCGCAAACGGCCACAGCATCGGCGATCGCACCAGGATGCCGACGCTGATGCCTGAGGTGTAGGCGCTTGCGGGATGGGGCCAGGAGCCGTAGGCGATGCGGCCCGTTACGAACTCGACCGCCACCGCCGTGCCGATGGCCAACAGGATGGCGTCGAACCCGCGGAGGATGCCGAAGGAATAGTGGCCCGCGATGAGGATCAGAGAAATCAGGACCGGCGGGACCAGGCGGACATCGATTTTTTCCATCATGGCTCCGTGACGGTGTGGATCGTGTTGATCTTGGGAGCCTCGAGGGTCTGGGTCGTGCCGGAGGGCCAGTGGACGACGGCGTTGTCGACGGTCGGGTCCGGCCCCAACCCGAAGTGGAGGCGGCGCTGATTCTGCGAGCCAAATCCGCTGCCCCCGTGCACCTGTTGCGTCTGCTGCTGTCCATTCCAGTGGAGCACTACTCGGGCCCCGATGGCGCTCCGGTTGCTCTCAGTTCCGGTAAGCTCGAAGGCGATCCACTCGTGCTGGGGGGCGACTGTATTTTCGTAGACCTCGACCGGCCCGCGCTGGTTGGCCACCACGGCGTCGAGCACGCCCCGGTTCTGCAAGTCGGCAAGGGCCACCGCGCGCCCGTCATGGGTGGAGGCGCCCCCCACGGCCGGCGCGACGTCCTGAAACTGACCGGCCCCGTCGTTGACCCAGATGCGCGCCTGCTGATGGCCCGAGAGGCTCCGCCCCTCCATGGCCGGCCAATTCTCGGCGTCCTCGATGATGTTCTTGTACCCGCCCGCAATCTTGGAGAAGTCGTACCAGTAGCTGTCGCGCGTCTCGCCGGAATAGAATCCGTTCACGACGAAGAGATCTTGCCACCCGTCGTTGTTGAGGTCGCCAAACTGGGCGCCGTAGCTCCAGCCCGCCTTCGCCACCCCCATCGTGCCCGCCATATTGTTAAACTTGGGGGTTCCTCCCCCCCGCATCGAGTCGGCCATCCAGAGGTTATTCCCCTGCACGAGCACGCCCTGCTCGGTGAGGTTGCTCACGTATAGCGCTTGTTTGCCCTGATTCAGAACGTCCCCCATCGACGCGTTCATCCCACTTTTCGGGACCTGTCCCACGTTCGAGGCCTTGCTCGCATCGCGGAAGCGCTTTCCGTCCTCGTTTATGAAAAGCTGGTCGGCCCCAAAGTCGTTGGCGAGGAAGAGATCGGGGTAGCCGGACCCGTTGAGGTCCGACGCAACCGCCGCGAGGGTCCAGCGCGTGTCGGTGAGCCCCATGTCCTCGGACACGTCCGTAAACGTGCCGTCGCCCTGGTTGAGGAAGAGGTAGTTCTGCCCCCCGTTGTTGGCGTACTCGTAGCTTTCGGGCATTATTCGGGTCGTCTCCAGGTCCCAGAGGTTGAACTCCTCCGCGTAGAAGCCGCCGACGAACAGGTCGAGGTAGCCATCCCGATTCACGTCGAGCCAGAGGGCCGTGTTGGCGTTCATCCAATCGGGGAGCCCCTCAAGCTTGTCAGTCACCCGCGTGAACGCGTTGCCGTCATCGTTTCGAAAGAGTACGCACCGGCCCCACTTGTAAACGAAGAGGTCCTCGTCCCCATCGTTGTCGTAGTCCCCCCACACGCTTCCCATGGAGGTGCCCGTGTCCTTCCGGTTCAGCGCAGCGAGGCCCAGATCCGGGGCCACGTCATCGAACGTTCCGTCTCCCTGGTTGCGATACAGCGCGTTGCTCGTGCCCCGCTTGCTGTTGGTCACATAGAGATCCGCGTGTCCGTCCTGGTCATAATCGGCCACAGAGACGGAGGCCCCCACCGACGCGACCTCGGGCATCACATGTTCGATTTTGGGATCGAGGTCGGGCGCCTGATGGGTAAAGTCGATGCCGACCTCCCGGGCCCCCTCGTCGAGCACAAAGCCATAGCGCTCAAGGGCGTCCTCCCGACTTCGGTCGTCACCGGCGGCGTTGGAGGACCACTGCTGAATCGCCAGTGGTGCGGCCAGAAGCCCCACGAAGATCAAGCCGAGGGCTCCACGAAGGAGCGGACGGTCACTCATGG
>CAZMDV010000494.1:0-2229 GCA_964564875.1 uncultured Salinivenus sp. | reverse complement strand
GCCCTGCACGATGGCGTTCCGCACCCCAGCGTTCCGCCGCGCAAGCGAAACGACCGATCCTCTCCGGGCAGGTTCTGACCGCGCAGGGAGGGCCCGACGTCGTCCCCAGAGGGCCTGGCTATGTGAGGAGGAAGTAGAGAAGAAGGAGGACCACCGCGGCGAATCCCAGCAGTCCGGCGGCCCCTGACATCGACATCGTCGGGTCCCCCGATGCCGCCGCTTCTTTTTCTCCCTCCCACTCCTCAACGGGTTGGGGCAACAGGTCGGCCTCATTGAGCACCTCGTACGCATCCTGGGCGGCGCTGCTCATTCCCACGAGCTTTACCCCGTTCGGACGCTGCATCTGCGGGTGCATGCCGCCCGCGTCGTCGGACTGCACGAACGCATCGATGTTTTTGTCCCGGAGGTACTCCTGGGCCACCTCCGCGTCGCGGCGGGTCGGATAGATGGCGAACACCGTCGTTTCCTCGGACGAACGACCGTTGGACATGGGAACCGGAGCTGCGGAGGAAAGGGCACGCCTTGTCATGATTAATCCTCTCTTCGCCGAATATCAACTTCGGCCGACAGGGCCGGGCAATCGCGGGGTGGGCGATTCGAGTAGAGGCGGCTCGCCGGCTTGTGATCGCCCGATCCTGCCCGGGCTGTACGGGCGGACGGGCGTCGACCAGTCTGCGCTGTACGGAGCCGGGGGCTCGGTTTCGGTGGCAAGGTGCAGTTGCCCTCCTCTCCACAGCAACCGCATCTGGGCTTGAGCTGTCTGACTTCAACTTCATCCGGGCCAGCATGTCCGCCCCCTCTCGCCCGTGCTTTCCCGACAGTTTCGTCGATCAGAGGTAGAAGGGCCTCCTCCCTCCGAGGAAACTTTCACTGTACGATTGCCCCGCCCTCCTCTCGGAGCCGCTGATTCTCTCCACGTCACTCCTTACCTTCGGACAGAGACTAATCTGCTCGATCGCAGAGTACGGGGCGGCGCGCGCTCATTTGCTCAGACACACCGATTCTGATGACGGTCTACTTCAACGGCGACTTCATGGACAAGGCGGAGGTGTCCATCTCCCCCGACGACCGGGGCTTTGTCTTTGGGGACGGCGTCTACGAGGTGGTTCGCGCCGACGACGGAAAGCTGTTTCGACTCGACGCCCACCGTCGGCGCCTCGCCCGCAGCCTGGAGGCCATCCGCTTGAACGGTGTCGACACGGAGGCCCTCTGGGACCGCGTCCGCGAGCTGCTCCCCCGCAACGGCCTGGACCAGGGCCCCGCCAAGGTGTACCTCCAGGTCACCCGCGGCGCGGCCCCGCGCCAGCACGCCTTTCCCGACCCGTCGACCGAGCCGACCGTCTACGCCCGCGCCACCCCCCACGACCCGCCCCTCGACAAGTGGGCCCATGGCGTGAAGGTCATCCTAAAACCGGATCAGCGCTGGTCACGATGCGACATCAAGTCGCTCAACTACCTCCCCAACGTGCTCGCCAACCAGGCCGCGCAGGAGGCCGACGCCTACGAAGCGCTCCTGGTGCGCGACGGGTTCGTGACGGAAGGCTCCCACTCCAGCATGGCGGCCGTGTTCGACGGCACGGTGACGCTGCACCCCCTCACGAACCACACGCTGCCCGGCATCACGCGCGAGGTGACCCTGGAGCTGTGCGACGACCTCGACCGGCCCGTCGATACATTCCCGGTGGCGGTCGAGGCCCTCCCCGACGCCGACGAGCTTTTCCTCATGGGCACCACCACGGGCATCATGCCGATCGTGCAGGTCGACGACTGGGCCGTGGGCGACGGCACGCCGGGGCCCGTCGCACAAGAGCTTCTGGAGGCCTTCCGGGCGCTCGATCCGTCATGACCGACCCCCGCCCTGACGCTGTCCTGGGGCCCATCTGGTTTTCCGGCACCCCGGCCCGGCGCTGTGCGGAGGCAATAGACGCCCCGTCCGACACTGCTTCTTCACGATCGCGCAGGGCGCAACAGCTGACCCTCGACACGCCGTGCGGCCACCTGGGCACCGGCCGCACGGCCGACACCGCCCGGGCAACCGTCTCCCGCTTCCTGCGCCCAGAAAAATAAGCACCGGGCCCCGCCCAACCGCGTCGGCGTCAGGTCGGCCTGGCTCGCCCCGGCACGCGTGTGGACGTGTGGGCGCGACGGCACAGGGGGTCCCTCGCACTCCCCCTCCCCCCTTCCCCCACTCGCTACTGCGACTGCTGCGCGTCTTGCTGGAAGGGCGCC
>CAZMDV010000493.1:0-2262 GCA_964564875.1 uncultured Salinivenus sp. | reverse complement strand
TTCCGAGCGGAGCGAAGCGGCGTCGAGGAATCTCTCCGTTTGATGGCGGAAACGATCTTCCTTCCCAAAGTCCTCCAAGTGTGCGTTCCTGCAGGATTCGGAGAGACTCCCAGAGGATGACCCTGCGGGGTCCCTTCGACTCGCTCCTCCCTTCGGTCGTCGGTCGCTCAGAATGACGCTCGGACGAACGTATTTCTGCGTGTCTACTTGGCGCCATTCCGGAGGACTGCAGCCAGCCACTCGGGACCGCTCCCGCCCCATCGACGTGACGAGGGAGATCCGCCTCATCGTCTGTTCGCCCGATCGGTCCGGACAGTGATCCTTCAGTTCCGCGCGCGAGTTGAGTGCAGAATTAAGCCCTTTCGTCGAGGGAGGGTTGCCCCGATGGTCGTCGAAGGCAAGGGGCCGGGCGGCCCAGAGGGCCCACCCTCCCCACGCTGGGCAGCCGGTCATCTGACCACGGTCAACTGCCTCGTTTTTCGGAACGCCCCCGCCTGCATTCGCACGAAGTACTTCCCACTTGCAAGCCGGTTCGCATTCACCTGAGTCTGGTACAGACCTGTCCTGCGTTCCCTATCCACGAGCCGCGCTACCTCCCGTCCCAGAACGTCGTACACAACAATAGAGACCTCCGCTTCCTCCGGAAGTGCATACTCCAGCTTGGCTCGGTTCCGGATCGGGTTGGGGTCGGCCTTCCCAAGCCTGAATTCGCGCGGATTCGGCGCGGCCGCAATTGCGAACCGTCCCGCGGGCTGCTGGATCTGAACGGAGGCCTGTTCCTCGGAGAGTGCAAATTTCTCCCCCCCGGCCAAAATGTCGAAGCGCCGATCCTCATGTCCCGCCTCCAGACGAACCTCTAGGGGAAACGCCGCTCCCTGAAGCTGCACGCGGTGTTTCTCGGCCGAGCGCCCTGCCCCGTCTGCCGACGAGAAGGGAGCAATCCTGTGTCCGCTCGCGAACCGCACGTCAAACGCCTCGCCCGGGGGAACCGGAGGCAGCTCGAAGTTGGCGCGCTGCTCCTGGGTCAGCCCCTCCTTCAGCAACAGCGCGGACTGCTGGCCATTGGCATCGACGAACAGAAGGCGATTCGCATCCGCCGTCTCGCCCGTGCTTGCGATCGGGGCCGATGTCCCTGCCCCCGACACGTCGAGCGTTCCCGCCTCCGCAATGTTGACCCAGTAGCCCTTGCCTGGGCGCAGTTCTGTCGCGACCTGGAATCCCCCGTCCGGGGCCATCTTGAAGAAGTCCGACACCACTATTCCGGTCGGGGATGTCGTGATCGCGTCGACGGACACGGTGTCTTCGACGCTCCCAATGAGATTCCATCCCGCCTCTACTTCGATGGTCGGAGGCGCAACCTGTCCGGTCACGCTCGTGGTGTCCGCCTGGCACTGAACGACGGCCCCCGTCCCTACCGGGAGCGTCTCATCGGTACCGATCGACGTATATCCTTCGCCAGCCGTATAGAAGAACCCGGACGAGCACTCCGGAAACAGGGCCCCAAACGAGAGATCCGTTTGTACGGGGATCGAGACAAAGTTCCAGCCCTCCGCCAGCGTGAGCGTCCGCGTCACGGAGGAGGTCGAGTCGGCCTGAAATCCCGTAACCTGGTGGAAGGTCCCGTCCCCGTAGGCCCCCTCGGCACAGACGGGGACCCCAACAGTGTCGCACGGCGCGAACGTGGTGCCCGATTCAACTTTGGTCTCCTGTCCCTCCGATACGTCGAAGATCTCAAACTTCAAAGGATCGTCCGCGGAGTACCCATCCTCGGAGGCCTCGACGGAATCGGAGCCGGCAGCGGCCAGGGTGGCACCTCCTCCTTCGCCCCACACTCCATATCCCGCACACGTTCCCTGTTCGGTGTACACGGCAAGCGTGTCTCCCGTCTCGACAGGGGTGCCGTCCGGAAGGGTGGGGGCCGCATCGGCCGGAAGGTGAACCGTGGCGTTGCTGACGTTGGTGATGCACTCCTCAGCGTAGGCAAACGTCTGCCCGACCGCAGCTGCGGGGATCGAGAGGCTCGCGCCGACGACGATCATCAGTACCGAGAGCAGCAGCCGAACCCGCATGGGAGCCTGTGATCTTGTGGAGCAGTGTAACCTGCTCTTTCGGGTCACAAAATCTGTTCCTCGCAACAAAATGGAGCGAAGGTCGGCGAACGCGAGGGAGGGTTCAGCGGGATGGATTCCAGGGTTTCGCCGGAAAATCGGCGTTTCAGTCCCTAAATCCGGCTTCTCAGCCCGTCCCCCCGGAGTATTTATC
>CAZMDV010000492.1:0-2263 GCA_964564875.1 uncultured Salinivenus sp. | reverse complement strand
CGTTGAACCAGAAGGAATCGGTCACCGAGAAGGTCACGGCCCCAATCACGCCGCTGGCGAGGGCAATCACGTACTGCCCGGTGGACTGCTCGCTCCGACTCCCCTGCCACCGCCGCATCAGGCGGACGATAATGAGGTGCGTGAGCAGTACCGTGCCGGCGCTGGACAACACCGACAGCAGATTGACGGCCAGCGCCACCGTTTCCTGCGAGGGAGCCAACATGGCGAAGAGCCGCCCCAGAAGCAGGTAGAACGGGGCTCCAGGTGGGTGCATGACCTGAAGCGTATACACGCTCGCAATGCGTTCGCCGGGGTCCCAGAAAGAGACGGTGGGCGCGACGGTCGCCAAGTAGAGGCCGAGCGCCCAGAGAAAAACGAGCCCGGCGGTAAGTCGATCAATCCGCTTCCGATTCATCCTTGCGGGAAAGTACTGATGTCTAGAAAAGTAAGTACGGAGAGGCGTCAGGGTCGGACGTAAGGAGAAATGGCCACGAGGGGATTACCAGTCCGCACTCGTTGCGTCGATGAGCGACTGGATGGTGTCCATCTCCATCTCGCCGTAGTTCATCGCGAACGCGAGCTCCCCGTTGTTGTGGAAGATCCAGGTGGAGGGGATCCAGGTGACGGGCAGGCTCAGGAACGACTGCCGCCGGTTTGACTCGTCCTCGCTCGGGCCGAGGTCCGGCTGGGCTACCTCCACGACGCGGTCGGGGAGGTCATACTCGTCGAGGACCGCGGTGCCCTTCTCGTCGTCGTTCCACACGGTCACGAAGGTGAATGTGATGTCTGGGTTGTTTGCGACGAGATCCGCCCAGCCGTTGGCCAGTTCGTTTTTGGAGTTCGGGCACCAGGGCGCCCAGAAGTGCACCACGTGGAGGCCGTCCTTCTGAATGCGATCCTGCACGAAGGCTTCCGCGTCCGTGGTGGGAGAGACCGATGCGGCAGGGGTTGGGTCCGTGATTGCCGACCGCTTGGCCCCCATAGCGGCCGAGCCTGCGGACGCGCTCGTCGAGCGCGACGTAGTGTCCGAGTCGAGCGGCTGTAGCTGTCCGGCCGGACACTCCGAGTTGTCCTGAGCGTGGGCCGGAAGGGCCGCCACGAGAAGGAGGCCCAAAAGCAGGGACGAAAACGACTTCACAGAAGTACGGGATCCGGTGAGCGAAGGCTGTGAAGAGCGACGCGGGACTCGCAGGGCGCGCGAGCAGCCCTGGATCCACACGAGGACGATCAGGATAGTCCACGGGTGATGATAACGCACTCCCCCCTCACTTTCTTATCCCCCGCGAAATACGACCGGACCTCTTCGAGCGTTCCCCGCTCGATTTCTTCGTACTGTTTCGTGAGCTCCCGGGCCACGGCGGCGAGACGGTCGGAGCCGAGGTGCTCGATCAGGTCATTCAGGGTGCGGAGGAGCCGATGGGGCGATTCGTAGATTACAATGGTTCGCGGCTCTGTAGACAGCTCCGTCAGGCGGGTCTGTCGGCCCTGCTTCTTGGGCAGGAAGCCTTCGAACACGAAGCGGTTACTGGGGATCGCGCTGGCCGTGAGGGCCGGGATGAGGGCTGTGGGGCCGGGCAGGGCCCGTACCTCGATGTCTTCGTCCCAACACGCTCGGACCAGGTAGAAGCCTGGGTCGGAGATGCCGGGTGAGCCGGCGTCGCTGATGAGAGCAATGTCGTGCCCGGCCCGCATTCGAGCGACGAGTTCGGGGGTCTTTTTGCGCTCGTTGTGCTCGTGGTAACTCGTGGTGGGGGTATCCACGTCGTGGTGATCGAGCAGGTGCCCGGAGGTGCGGGTATCCTCGCAGGCAATCAGGTCCGCCTCGCGGAGCACCCGGAGGGCCCGGAGGGTAATGTCATCCAGGTTGCCAATCGGGGTGGGGACGAGGAAGAGCACAGGGACCGCGAAGTATGGAGAGGGAAGGGTGGGGGGATATACCGGGGACGTCGTTAACAGGTATTCAGATCCAGCACGTCTCGGGCCTCGTCGGCGCGGTCCGCAGCGACCTTGACCTGTACGCCGCCTTCTGCGGCGTCGAACATCGGGGTGAGCCCGGACTGGTTCGTGTTCGCGAGCATGCAGGGAATGCCTGCGTCCTCGAGTTGCGTCTGCGCAAGCTGGGCGTCGCCCCGTGCGTCGTAGCGGGCGACAGTGACGAGGCGGTCAGGGGACTGGTTCGGCATTGTTCAATGGGCGGCAGGAGGAAGATGCTGTGCAGCTTGCCCGGTCGAGTGCGACTGGGTTCCGATGTGATGCACACCGT
>CAZMDV010000491.1:0-2272 GCA_964564875.1 uncultured Salinivenus sp. | reverse complement strand
GACGCCACCTGTCCGCTCGTCCGAATCGGGAGGGCCGTCGTGCGGGCCGTGGCCGTCGCGGTGCGCACCGCGGGGGCCGCCTCGTCCGTTGACGACGGGCGCTTCGCCTCGGAGGCGCATCCGAGAAGAACGGCGGCGGGGAGCACGATGGCGACGAGTGGGACAGAGAATGGGAGCGTGGGGGAGGTTGAGAATGGGAGCATGGGGGAGAGGGAACGTGTTGTGAGCATGGGTCTGGACGGTTGGGCGTGCATTTGGCAGGATAGGGTGCGCGGAAGCTACTTGGATCCGACCGGGGCAAGGCCCGCAGCGTGCTCCAGCTCCGCCAGGTGAATCAGGAGGTCGTAGCGCGTGACGTTGCGGTTGAGCTCCGCCTCCGTGAGTGCCGTGCGGGCGTCGATCAGCGTGGCCTGGTTGGCCCGGCCCGTATCGTGGCGGCGCTGTGTGAGGCGGAAGCTTTCCTCGGCGGCGGTCACCCGCGCCTCTGCCGTCCGTAGCGACTGGTGGGCCACGCGGACCTCCTCAAGGGCCGTGCGTACCGCCTGCGTGAGTTGCCGCTCGACGTGTTTCCGCCGGGTGCGGAGGCGCTTCGTTTCGAGGCGGCGCCGCTGCACGCGGCGGTGGTCGGTGAGGCCGTCGAACAAGTTCCACTCCAGGACCACCGAGGCCTGGGCGAACGGCTTGTCGCCGGAAAATCCGTAGGTTTCGCCCTGGATGCCCGCATCTACGGCCAGGGAGACGGTCGGGAGAAAATCGGTTTGCGCGGCACGGCGCTGCGCCTCTGCGGCCTTGGCGGCGGCGTCGAGCCGCTCAAGGGTGGGTCGGTCGTCCACGAGGTCGCGGGCCGATCCGAGACCGCCCTTGGCCACTCCCGCACCGACCGTCGCGCGCGCCATTTCTGATCCGCTGCCCGCGTCGGCGAGGGCCTCGGCGCCGAAGAGCGGCCGCCCAAGCCGCTGCTCAATGGTGCGCACGTGCTGCTCGATGAGCGTCTCGGTGTCCGTCTGCGGCTCGGGAATAGCGGCGTCCGACGGACGGTTGCGGAGCACGTTCAGACGACGACGCGCCTGCCGGACTGACGCGCGGGCCTGGGTCAGCTTCTGCCGGACCGACAGCACCTCGGCCTCGGCACGATGAACGGCGTCTTTCGTCACCTTCGCTGCCTCGAGCAGCTGCTGGTTGGTGCGCCGGTTCTCGCGGACGAGGGTGTGGGTCGCCTCCAGGATGTCCACCCGCGCCTGCGCCTTCCGGTAGCGGTAGTAGGCTGTCTTCACGTCGCGGACCAGCTGGCGACGCTGGGCCTCGACCGAGGCCTCCTGCGACCGGACCTCGTGGGTCCGGGCCTGCGCGCCGCGCTGGATCTCTGGACGGTAGAGCGGCTGGCGGAGCTGAAGCTCGGTCCGTTGCTCTTTCTCCCGGAGCAGCGAGATTTCCCGGTTCTGGAGCCGCGGGAACTGCCGGTTCGGGTTCATCTGATCGAGCGCCCGGTACGCTGGATTCACGGCGTCCCCGACCGGAAAGTCGATCGTTCGGCCGCCCTGGCTGCGGGTGTACCGGGCACTCAAATCGAGGCTCGGCAGGTACTGGCCCTTCGTCTGGGCGAGCGCCGTCCGAGACTGCTCCAGCCCAATGCGCTCTTGTCGAAGCGAGAGGTTGTTCTGGAGCGCCTCCTCGACGAGCCGACCGGCCACCGTCGACGACGTGTCGAGATCAGAATCAACGGATATCGTCGACTGGGCGGTGGCCGGGCGTAGCCCAAGAAGGAATGTACCGAGCAAAATAGCGACGATGGAGCAAACGGGGGCGCATCTATTCATGACTTGACACTTGTTTTTTCGTTGACGGTGTGTCAAAGCTGCGGCGAAAAAATGGACGAGTCGACGCGACCCAACTTCATCGCGTCCATTCGTTGGGACCCCGAGCGGACCGGGCGTTGTTTTCATCTATGTCACTCGTTGACACAGTGTCATCGAACAGGTGTTTTGACAGTGTGTCAAGAGAGGTGTCTTATCACAAAATCTTTATATTCCGTTCTCTCCATTTCGGTTAGAGGCATTCTCCGAAGGATCGTTGAGGGGGTGACCGGCGAGGGCCACGCCAAAAAATTTTAGGCCCCCGTCCACGAGGTCGTCCAGGGACAGGTCGTATCGCTGTTCCAGGCCTGCCTTCTTGTTAGCGGCGAGTTGGATGAGCCCGTGCGTGCTCCCCCAGAGCGTCAGGGCCGTCTGGGTAGGGTCGAGATCCGGACGAATGGAGCCGTCGTCAATGCCGT
>CAZMDV010000490.1:0-2294 GCA_964564875.1 uncultured Salinivenus sp. | reverse complement strand
CTACGCAGTGTCAGAATAGGGGTGCGCCGCCGCAATCGCCACCGAAGGATTGGCGATTGGTGGGGGGGATTGGTAAGTCGGTGGAGAGCGGGTCGAGGCTCTGGAGGCTTTGGAAGTATTGATGCGTCCGTTCCTCCATGCGTCCAAGGCTCCACCCCTCACCCCGCTCGCCGCAACCAAGTTGCGCGGTGCTGCGTGTCTGTTCCGAAGCGGCACCGCCCGAGGCGGTGAAAAGGCCCACATGCTGGAGACGCTCCTGGCGTTCGGCCTGCGCCTCATCTCGGAGCGCACCGTCACGCCCCCGTCGACGCCGACGAGGTGGGGCTCAAGAAATTCCGTATGCCCCGACAGGCCCACTCTCGTTCCCCCTCGCGGTGGACGACATCGAGAAGGGCAAGGCGCACCGCCTCGATCCGCTGCGCAAATACTGGACGCGGTGGGACGAGGAGGGTCGCTTCCCCACCATCCTCTTCACCGGCAACGACCGGAAGTTGCAGACATGGTTTCGGAACCGGGCCAAGATGCTGTCGCTGAACGTGCGGTTTAACCCGATCCCCGCGGCGGAGGCGGAGGTGCAGGACATCATTCAGACCAAGAGCCCGCTTTTCGGCTGGGTGGCCCGCTAGCCTCTGACGGAGGCCCCACCCGGCCCGCGATGGATGGAGGCCGATGTGCTGGCGCCGGTGCGCACCGCACTGTTCAACCTGTACGAGCGGGCCGTGCCCCCCTATCTCCACGACGAGCCCGCGGAGCAGCGCTACGACCCGGGGCGCCGCGAATGGCGACGGATCGCCGCCACCGGTCGGTC
This sequence comes from uncultured Salinivenus sp., assembly GCA_964564875.1. GTDB lineage: Bacteria > Bacteroidota > Rhodothermia > Rhodothermales > Salinibacteraceae > Salinibacter. The sequence continues at coordinate 1,486 of CAZMDV010000490.1, read as the reverse complement.
CACGTGCGGGCCGACACCAGGAGGGCCGCTGCCTCGTGGTCCGCTCGCCGGAGCGGTTCGAGGCGTGGCTCGGGGAGGTCGACACGGGCGGGTTCTTGGGCAAGATTCGGACGTTCTTGAAGACCTGAGCCGGCGTGAACTCTCCCCCGAGCAGGCCCGGGTCCTGAGCATTTCCGTGCCCCTCGGCCCAAGGCGATCGCGTCTTACGACGGTCCTCCAGGTGGGGGGGCGTGCCACGGCGGCGTCGACCGTGCCCACACGCCCGAACTCCCACACCAGGAGGCTTGACGGGCGGAGCGGAGCTCGCGAGCCCCCGCCTGTTTCATGGAGGCTGAACACACAACCGCCCTGGTCCTCGGCCGCAGGGCTTGCGCCCGTCGCCGGCAACAGGTACGTTAGAACGCTGTACAAAGCTCCCGAGCTTCTTCGAACTTCCCCCTGCGGACATGGACATCCCGCTGTACGCGACGGCCCTGATCGCCTTTCTCGTCATCAACGCGATGCTCCTCTCGGCGTCAATTCTGGTGTACGCGGAGCGGCGCGTCTCGGCCTTCATCCAGAACCGGCCGGGCCCCAATCGGGTGGGCCCCCTCGGGATCCTACAGCCGTTTGCCGACGTGCTCAAATTTGTGCTGAAGGAGGACGTGCGGCCCGCCGCCGCCAACTCGTTCATCCACTCCCTGGCGCCGATCATCATGGTCGTCATCGCCATGAGCACCGCGGCGCTCATCCCGTTCGCCGAGGGGGTGGTGATCGCCGACCTGAACGTGGGCGTAATTATGCTGCTGGCACTCACCTCCATCAGCGTCTACGGCGTCACACTCGCGGGTTGGAGCTCGAACAGCAAGTTCTCACTGCTCGGCGGCCTACGGTCGGCGGCGCAGATGGTGTCCTACGAGCTGTCGATGGGGCTGGCGGTGATCTCCGTCGTGGTCATCGCCGGGTCGCTCAACTTCATGACCATCGTTGAGGACCAGAGCGCCGGGTGGGCCCTGCTGGGCTGGAATGCGGTCCGCAACCCCGTCGGCTGTCTCGTCTTCATCGTCACGGCCTTCGCGGAGACAAACCGCGCGCCCTTCGACCTGCCGGAAGCGGAGGAGGAGCTGGTGGGGGGCTACCACACCGAGTACAGCGGCATGAAGTTCGGCATGTTCTTCCTCGCCGAGTACGTCAACTGGTTCGTCGCCTCCTTCTTCATCGTGACGCTCTTCTTTGGGGGCTACCTGGTGCCGTTCCAGCCGCTGCTGCTCGACGTGGTGCCGGCGCTGGAGGGGTCGACCGTGCTCGCGCTGCTCCAGTTCGCGAGCCTGATGCTGAAGGTGGCATTCTTTGCCTTCCTCTTTATCTGGGTGCGGTGGACGTTCCCCCGCTTTAAGTACAATCAGCTCATGCAGCTGGGCTGGAAATACCTGCTGCCCATTTCCCTGGCCAACGCGATCCTGATCGCCCTCGGCGTCGTCCTCTTCGGGTCGGTCGGGCTGTAGGG
>CAZMDV010000489.1:0-2297 GCA_964564875.1 uncultured Salinivenus sp. | reverse complement strand
CGGCCGACTGCTACAAGATCGACGAGAACGGGGAGGTCTACTTCCAGGTCGAGGATTGCATCGAGTGCGGCACCTGTCTCTACGCCTGCGACCAGGGCGCCGTGTCCTGGGAGTACCCGGATCCGGAGGAGGGCCGCGGCGTGACATGGAATTACGGGTAGTGCGTATTGCGTAATGCGTATTTCGTACCTTTTCGATGAGGGGTCAACGCAATACGAAATACGCAATACGACCATCATTCAAACCTTTCACCTTCATCCACATCTCTAGCCATCATGTCTTCATTCCCGTTCAATCCCGATGACGTCATGCTCTTCGAGGAGACGCTCGGCGAAGAAGAGCGCCTCATCATGGAATCGGCCCGCGAGTACGCCCAATCGAAGTTGGAGCCCCGCGCTCTAGAGGGCAACCAGGAGGAGATCTTCCACGAAGAAATTCCCGACGAGATGGCTGCCCTCGGCTTCTTCGGCGCCACGCTTCCGCCTAAGTACGGCGGCTCCGGCATCAGCTACACGGCCTACGGCCTGCTGGCCCGCGAGCTGGAGCGCGTGGACTCGGCCTACCGGTCGATGGCCTCGGTGCAGTCCTCGCTCGTGATGTACCCGATCTACCGGTTCGGGACCGAGGAGCAGAAGGAGCGCTTCCTACCAGGGCTGGCCGAGGGCGAGTTGATCGGCTGCTTCGGCCTCACCGAGCCGGACCACGGCTCCGACCCGGGCTCGATGGAGACGACGGCCCGGAAGACCGACGGCGGCTGGGTGCTGAACGGCGCCAAGATGTGGATCACCAACTCCACCATCTCGGACGTCTGCGTGGTGTGGGCGAAAGCAAAAGCGTCGCCGGGCGAGGAGGGGACGATCCGGGGCTTTCTCGTGGAGAGCGACCGGGACGGCGTGTCCACGCCCCTCACGAAGAACAAGATGTCCCTCCGCGCCTCCATCACCGGCGAGATCGTGCTCGACGACGTGTTCGTGCCCGACGAGAACGTCTTCCCCGAGGTGCGCGGCCTGAAGGGGCCGTTCGCCTGCCTCAATAATGCGCGGTACGGCATCGCCTTCGGCACGCTCGGGGCGGCGGAGAACTGCTACAAGCGCGCCCGCAACTACGTGATGGAGCGGACCCAATTTGGCGAGCCACTGGCCTCTACGCAACTCATCCAGACGAAGCTCGCGAACATGGTGACCGAGATCACACAGATGCAGCAGCTGGTGCGCCGCCTCGGCGAACTGAAGGACGACGATCGCTGCACCCCGGCCATGATCTCGATGGCGAAGCGCAACAACTGCGGCACGGCCCTGGAGATTGCCCGCACGGCCCGCGACATGCTGGGGGGGAACGGCATCACGGGCGAGTACCGCGTGATCCACCACATGGTCAACCTCGAAAGCGTCAACACCTACGAGGGCACCTACGACATCCACGGCCTCATCCTGGGCCGCAAGATCACGGGCATCCAGGCCTTCGTGCCGTTGGGGAACCCTAGCGAGAAGGAGACGGAGCCGGAGCGGGAGACCGCAACGGCCGAGTGACAGTGCGGCGACTGGCTGGCGGAGACGCCTGCGATCGGACGTTGGTTTCTGAATACAGGAGCTCGTTCTCCACGCGGGCCCAAGTCTCCCCGCCGGGGGGCTCCGAGTCTCGTGTTCTCGTCGCCGGTGCCAATCAGGGCCTCGGTCTCGAATGAGTCCGCCAGCTGGTCGGCCCAGTCAACTGCCGCTACGCCGCGTGCTGCCCGCCGCGGCGTCTTTCCTGGGAGCGTGCTGCCTCCCCTCACGGCCTGGTAGCAATCGTTGCTCGCGCCCTGACCGATTCCGACGCCATCGAGGCCGTGAACCAGCACGGGCAGCGCCTGCGGTGCACGGAGTCCCAGGACACCGGCCGGTCCGAAGGCTAGGCTGTCGTTCGGCCGGACCTCGGCGAACCCTCTAAAAACTGCGCTCCCCGAGAGGTTAGGTTCGGTGGAGGGCGTAGAAGAGCCCCAGCGGAACCGCGTACACGATGTGCCCCAGGGTGCTCAGAAGCGTGCCCGCACCAAGGTTCGGAAAGGGAGGGGCACCCCCGAAGCCCACCGTCTGGAGCCAGATCGGCATGACGAGCACGGCGAGCACCACCGTCGTCAGCACGCCCCAAATAATTCCGTGGAGCACAGCGCCCCCGAGGGTACGCGGATCTGACCATGACGCGACGGACGGATGTTCGACGTACGCCACATACGCGAGGCCCAGCATGAGTCCGTGAAACTGATGGAAGAACCACCCAAATCCGGGGGCGGGAGCGTTGGGAGTGGCCTCAATCCC
>CAZMDV010000488.1:0-2300 GCA_964564875.1 uncultured Salinivenus sp. | reverse complement strand
GCATCCTGGATGGTCTGCTGGACCTCGGCGAGATCATCCGCATACGCCGACGCGTCTACGCCCTCGTCGTACGGCGGACCATCGCCGATCTTGTCGTGGATGGTTTCCAGCTCCGAGTCGCTAAGCTCACTGGTCTCATTAAACTGGAGGGTCCAGGCAAACGCCTTCGCCTCGGCCCAGCTGTCCTCAAAGCCGCTCGACTCGCTGAGGTTGTCTGCGCCGCTGCCGAGCTCGGACTGGGTGATCTCCCCGTCAACGTCCTCCAGAGCAGACTGCATGGAGTTCGTATAGTGGATCACGTTGACGGCCACCGTGGCGTCCCAGGCGTCGAGGGCCGTTTCGGCGTGGTCGTTGAGCTCATCAAGGTCTCCACTGTCGATCTCCTCGCGTCCCTGCCGAAAGGCCTCGAAGGCCCGCCGGGCAAAGTCGTTGGGGTTGCCGGTGGCCTCGGCCGCGGCCGCCCGCTCCGCCGTGTAGCCGGCCCAGATGTAGACGGCTTCGCTGACGAGGTCGATGCCCCCGCTCCCGTCGGCGTCCTGGAAGGAAGCACCGCCCACGAGCCCATCATCGCCGTTGTAGTCGAGGAAGGCCCCGAGGTCGCGGGGGGCTCCAAAGTGGCCGAAGGCTTCATTCCACGTCTCCTCTGCCTGGTCGGACGAGACCTCTTCGTCGGCGAAGTCGTTCAGAATCTTCGCCCCCTCGTAGAAGCTGAGTGCCCCGGCCACGCCCTTCTCACTGAGTTGACTGAAATCAACCCCGTTGGACGAGGTGTGGGTGGCTTCGTCGAGGTAATAGCCGATCAGCTGGTCCGCATTTCTCAACTGCCCTTCCTGATCGGTGTCCGCCGCCGCCAACTGATCGCTTCTCAGGAGGTTGTCTTTGGAGATCGCAGCGGAGAGATTCACCCCGCCGCCTGCAAGGTCCCCGTACGTTCCCTGATCGAACGTCAAATTCGAGCCCGAGATGAGTCGAATCGACGTGTCGTCGTTGGGCCCGGTGTAGATCTCATTCAGGGTGCTCGCGGACGGGTCATTCTCCAGTCGAACGCCAAGTCCGGCGGACTGCAGGTTGATGGCTACCGCGTCCGCGTAGCCGTTGCCGCCGGACGGCTCAGGAAATGCTCCCTGAATGGTGAGGTCGTCGTCATCGTCGTCCCCTGGGTCGGGATCGTCCATTCCCCCGTTGCTGTCGCAGCCCGCGAGGACGAGCCCGACGGCGAGGAGGGGAAGGAGCAGAAGTCGTGTGTAAGGTCGTGAGGAACGTCGCATCGGAAGGTTTGCGTTGTTGAGCATGGTCAAAGTGAGGAGGCGCTCCGCCCTCCGAAATCGGGAGGGACGGGGCGCCTTTTCGTCGTGAATCTAGAAGTTGTACTGCACAGAAAGATTGATCTGGCGGCGGGGCCCGGGAAGAATGCCGGTGCTGCCGCCATTGCTGCTCGGCCCTTTGTCGCGCGGATTGGAATGCAGGCGCGAGCCGATGTACACGTTGTCCGTCACGTTCTTGACGGTAAGGTTGAACTGCAGGTCGCTCGAATACCGGTAGGTGGCCCCAGCGTCCAGGACCGTGTGCGACGGCACCGGCCCCACCTCGCCCCGGTTGCTGGTCTGTTCGAGGTTTTCGAGGTCGGTGTAGAATTTCCCCTGGTACCGCAGGGTGCTGCGCAGGGTGAGGCCGAGGTCCGGGACGGTTTTCGAGAGCCCCACCGTGGCGGTGTGATTGGGGGCCGCGATGAGCTCGTTGCCGCTGATGTCGGTCGGAAGGCCGTCGATGGCACTTGGCACGGTGCCCTCCACGACCTCCGTCTGCATGAAGGTGTAGGACACGTCCAGGGTGGGAAGGACGCCCGCGAAGGCACGGCCCTTGATTTTGGCGTTGGTCTCCAGGCCGTAGCTCCGCACTACGCCCAGGTTTTGCGTAAATCGCGTCTTGCCGCCGACCAGGTCCTCGACGTAGGTGTAGAACCCGGTGAACTGGAACTGGCCGGCCCCGGTGCGCCCCCGAAGGCCCAGCTCCGAGTTCCAGCTCTTCTCCGCCTGCAGGTCGAAGGCCGCCTCCCGATTCGGGTCGTTTACGCCCAGAGTCAGAAACGTGGCGCTGGAGGGGGAGGTGTAGCCGCGATGCACGCCGCCGAAGAGGTTGAACCGGCCGTCGCCGAAGGCGCCCCCCAGGTCGTATCGTCCCAGGTCCAGGTTGACCCCGAGGCCCGGCAGCGGCACCACGTTGGTCTGCTCGACCGTCCGGTTGCCGTTGAGCCGATCCGTGCTCGACTGGTTGAAGACCTCCAGCCGCACGCCCGGCGA
>CAZMDV010000487.1:0-2306 GCA_964564875.1 uncultured Salinivenus sp. | reverse complement strand
TCCTGGCCCACGACATGGACGGCCGCATCGTCTACTGGAACAAGAGCGCCGAGCGACTCACGGGCTGGTCGAAGGACGAGATCCTCGGCAAATGGGCGCACCAGTGCCTTTACGATCCCGACGAGGAGGGCAAGCTCCAGCAGTGCCACGAAACGATGATGGAGAAGGGAGAGTGGACTGGCGAGCTGCGCATGCAGACCAAGGACGGCGAGGAGCGCATTGTGGAGAGCCGCTGGACGCTCGTGCGTGATGACGCAGGAGCCCCCAAGCAGGTGCTCGTCATCAACACCGACATCACCGAGCGCAAGCGGCTGGAGTCTCAGTTCCTGCGGTCCCAGCGGATGGAAAGCATCGGGCGGCTCGTGGGGGGCATCGCGCACGACCTGGGCAACCTGCTGGTGCCGATCACACTGGGGGTGAAGGTGCTCAACCGCCGCGTAGGCGATACCGACGACAAGGTGGACCGCACGCTCTCGATGATCCAGAAGAGTGCGAAGCGGGGGTCCGACATGGTGGAGAAGGTACTGGCCTTTGCCCGAGGCGTGGAAGGGGATCGAGTGGCCCTCCAGCCCGCAACGATCGTCGACGAGGTGGAAGAGATGACGGGGGAAACCTTCCCGGAAGACATTGAAGTGCAGACGCACATGGACGACGACCTGCGTCCCATTGTGGGCGATGCCACGCAGATCCAGCAGGTGCTCATGAACCTGTGCGTGAACGCTCGGGATGCGATGCCCCACGGAGGCACCCTTTCCATCGAGGCCCGGAACGTCGACTTTAGCGAGAGCGACGCCCGTCGCAACATCGATGCCGAGCCGGGGCCGTACGTCTGCATCGAGGTGCAGGATACCGGCACCGGTATGCCCGACGACGTGGTCGACAAAATCTTCGAGCCCTTCTTCTCGACGAAGGAGGAGGGAGAAGGCACCGGCCTGGGACTGTCCACGGCCTACAGCATCATTCAGAGCCACGACGGGTTTCTCGACGTGGAGAGTGAGGAGGGCGTGGGCACGACCTTCTGGATGTACCTGCCCGTCGCCGAGGAGGAAGACGCTGCGGGGCTGCAGTCCACGAGCGACGGTGAGGCCGAGCCCGAGCAGGCGCTTCCCGGCGGCGATGGGGCCGGCGTGCTCCTCGTGGACGACGAAGAGTTCGTGCTGGAGTCGGCCCAGCAGACGCTGGAGTCGGCCGGGTATGAGGTGCAGACGGCCCTCGACGCGGCGGCGGCCCTGCGCGTCGTCGAGAAGGATGCGGAGGCCATCGACCTCGTCATTACGGACCTTCGCATGCCGGGAACGAGCGGGCTTGAACTGATCCGCACCCTCCACGACCGGCACCCGGACCTCCCGATTGTGGCCGCCAGCGGTGTGGCCGACGGGCGGACCGAGGAGGCCCTCGATGCCGGTGCTCAGACCTTTCTCGCCAAGCCCTTCACGGCCGAGAAGCTGGAAGCGGCCCTCCAGGAGGCGCTCCGCGAGGCCAGGGAGGCCGCGGCATAGCCGAAAACCGCCACAGGGCAAAGTGCAGTTGTTTTGCCGGACTGACGGCTGACTGCGGTCCGCCGACCGCCGCCCCGCCAGAATCATTGGGGGGTCTGGGGGGTGCAGTGCCACTGCTGCGAACTGCGTTTCCTCTCCTGCATCGAACACGTAACCAAACTGTGGCGAGGCACGGCGAACTCCCTGTGTTGCAGGACCGTTTCTGAATCCCTTATTTTCGTTGCACGTCTTTTTCCGATCGCATGAGTTGGCTTACCCGCCTCGCCCACCGCGACGACGCCGCCCTCAACACGCGCACCGAGCCGACGCCGGCCGGGCTGGACGCGCCCCACGCCGTCGTCGTAGGCGCGGGCTTCGGCGGGCTCGCCTCCGCCGTTCGGCTGCGGGCGCGCGGCTTCCGCGTCACGCTCGTCGACCGACTCGATCAGCCGGGCGGCCGGGCACGAGTCTTCGAGCAGGACGGGTTTACCTTCGACGCCGGGCCCACCGTTATCACCGCGCCGTTTCTCTTTGAGGAACTGTGGTCCCTCTGCGGACGCGACCTGGAGGACGATGTGGAGCTCGTTCCCGTGGATCCCTTCTACCGCATCCGCTTCAACGACGGGACGACCTTCAACTACACCGGCGACACGGAGGAAATGGTGGAGGAAATCGCCCGCTTTGCGCCGGAGGACGTGGACGGGTACCGCCGCTTCTTAGAGAAGAGCGAGGAGATCTTCGAAGTGGGCTTCGAGGAGCTCGGCCACGTCCCATTCGACAACGTGTCGGACATGCTCCGCATCGTGCCGGCGATGATGAAGCTGGAGA
>CAZMDV010000486.1:0-2316 GCA_964564875.1 uncultured Salinivenus sp. | reverse complement strand
GCATCGTGCCCCTCTACGGAGACGTGGACCTGGACCTCAGCATCACCTCGATGGACGCTGATAACGTCCTGGACTTTGTGGTCGACTTGATTGACCTCGGGGCCACGCAGAAGACCCATGCCGACGTGTCCGGAAACGATGAGGTGAGCGCCCTCGACGCGTCGCTCATCCTGCAGCGGACAGTTGGAGCCATCGACTGCTTCCCCGTGGAACCGGACTGCAGCCTCGATCAGCCCTTGGCGAGCAAATCGTCGGCCAGCTCCTCGGCGGAGGAGTCGGACATCTCGTTCAGCTGGGGTGAAGTCACCCGCACTGAGCCGGCCACGCAGGCCTCCGGGACTGACGATAGTGACGGTGGAACCAAGCTCTCGGTGCCCCTCACTGTTGACCAGGCCGTGTGGGACGATTCCTACGGAGAGGTCCGCTCCATTCAGGTCTCTACCGAGATCGATGAGGACAAGGTCGCGGTTCAAGACGTGAAGGGCCATCTTCCGAGCGACTGGCGCATCGTCCACAACGTGTCCGAGGACGGGACTCTGAAGGTGTCGATGGCCGGGACCAGCCCGCTCGCCAAGGTTGGCAAGATTTCGACGCTGACCCTGCAGCGGCAGGAATCGGACGCGAAGGTAGAGGTGGGCGGCAACGTGGCCGTCAACGAAACCTCCGCGCAGACGCTGGAGACCAAGTCCATCGTCGCGATTCCGGATGAGTTCGCCCTTGAGGGCACGTACCCGAACCCCTTCCGGCAGTCCGCGACCCTGCGGATGGACCTGCCGAAGACCGCAAACGTGACCGTCGAGGTGTACGACCTGCTCGGTCGTAGGGTGCAGACGGCCTACAACGGCGAGAAGTCTGCTGGTGCGGGCCGGACGGTCCGAATCGACGGTGCGGACCTCCCCTCTGGCACGTACTTCTACCGCGCTCGGGTTGAGATGGAGAACACCACCCGGACCGAGAGCGGCAAGATGACCGTCGTCCAGTAAGGCCTCGTGTTCTCATTCTCACTCCACGAGCTCTGAGGGGGTTTGAGGAGTCTGCGCTCCTCAAACCCCCTTTAGCTCTGTGGCCCACGTTTTACCTCTTCGGACTTCCAACAATTGACGCCTGAATTCTATGGACAATCGCCACTCCACAGCCCGGTCTTCCCTGTTGGCCCTGCTCTTTCTCTCCGTTTCGGGGCTGTTCTCGCTATCAGCGCACGCCCAGAACATCACCGTTACGGTTCCCGAGGTAGAGCCCAACGTGGGGGAAACCGTGACACTCAGTATTGAGGCAGACCTCGGAGGCAATGCGGTCGAATCGTACTCGAACATGGAATTTACCTTCAACAGCTCGGTGATCAATATTGTCGAGGTGCGCGACGGGGCCGAGATTAGTTTTGGGCCGAATAATTTCGTGACCAACGAAGAGGAGGATACCTTGGCCGTGTCCAATATCGCCGATAATCCTCCCGTGTCGGGAAGTGGAGAATTCCTCCAGATCGACGTCGAGTTGACGCAGGAGGCGGGAACTCCTTTCGAGCTGAGCCCGAGCGAGGATCCTATAGGAGAGCCCGCAACGAGCATATTCACGTCAGACGAAGGAGGGAAGCTGCTGATTGACAGCATTGATCAGGGCCGCGTCGGGCAACTCGCCGATGCTCAGCTGATCCACAACGCGGCGGACCCGGCCGTCGGGATCGTCGACATTTACCTCGACGAGGCTCTGGCGGTGGACGACTTCAGTTTCCGATCGGCAACGCCGTTCCTGGAAGGTCTCGCCTCCGGCGTGGACATCGACATTGGTGTGGCACCAAACACCTCGTCTGGCCCGGAGGACATCTTCGCCACGCGGACGGTGACCCTTACTCCGGGAGAAGCGCACACGGTCGTGGCCAACGGCGTGCTCGATCCGTCTCAGTTCGCCGACAATCCGGACGGGGAGCCGATCGGGTTTGGGTTTTTCGTCGAGTCGGGCGCGAAGGAGACGGCCGCCAGCGGCGAGGTGGACCTGCGAGCGGTGCACGGGGCGACCGACGCCCCGACCGTCGACATTGACGAGAACGGCACGACCCTGCTCGACGACCTGACCTACGGGGACGTGACGGCCGACTACCTGTCGGCGACGCCCGAGGCAAAGGTACTGTCCGTTACGCCGGGCGGCTCGGAGACGGTCGTGGCCTCCTTCGACGCGGACCTGTCGGGCCTGGGCGGGAGCGCGGCGACGGTGCTGGCCAGCGGCTTTTTGGATCCGTCGGCCAACCAGGACGGGGCCCCCTTCCGGCTGATCGCGGCGCTGCCGAACGGGGATGTCGTCACCTTCGAGCCGGCGGACGTG
>CAZMDV010000485.1:0-2322 GCA_964564875.1 uncultured Salinivenus sp. | reverse complement strand
TTATTCCGTGGACCGACGGCTCTCCAGGCATGTGGGATTATAAGATTAACCGCAGTATGACATCGCTCTCCTCGGGAACGGGCGTGCATTTTTGCCTGGATACAAAAATGCACGAAAAAGATCACGGCCACACGGGATGACCCGCATGGGGCCCCTGTGAAGAAACGGCCTGACGCCTGTCTGCTCTCCGCCCAGAGGATGACCCTTCGGGCCCCTGAAATTTCTCAAACTCGTTGGTGCTCAGACACGAGAAATTTCGGTCGCTTCGCTTCGACAGGCGTCCGGGCGGCCGTTTCTTCGAGGCCGATCTATCTTACTTCCGCTTCTTCGAGGCAGGCTGCGCAGGGAAGCACGTCCGGTGACTAATCTCAAAAAGTCACAAGGCAAAAGGGCGCAGTCGGGAGCATGAACGGGGCGTCAGTCGATCGTGAGGTCTTGCAAGTACTGCCCGAGCCGATCGCTGCGTTCAACCCGTTCTTCCTCGAGCGCGGCAATGCGCTCGTTCAGGGACTCGATCCGGTCTTCCGTGGACGAGAGCTTGTTGAGCAGGCGCTGGTAGTAGTCGCTCGACTGCTCTACGGCCTTCATGTTCTCGCGGACGCGGGATTGTTCGCTCCGGAGGCGGTCGAGTTCCTGGCGCGCCTGCGACAGCTTTTCCTTCGTCTGGGACACCTTCCGCTGCAGGCCGGCGGCCTCCTCCAGGGCGTCCTGCACGTCGTCGGGGAGCGCTCCGGTGCGGGCGTAGGAGAGAAGCTGGTCGCGATCCGTTCCGAGAAGCTGGTGCCTGCGGGTCAGTGTCTTCGCCTCCTCGACCACGAGCTCGCCGGTGTTCCCTGCACCGACGGTGGTGCGAAGCCGGTAGACGGACGGCGTGCGCTCCTCGACCTTGGAGGGGAGCGCGAGCGTCCAGCCGCTACGTCGCGGATGCTCGATTATGAGGGAAACCTCGCTCTTGCCTTCGTTTTCGATCGTGTAGGTCTGGGAGGCCACGCGCTTGCGCGTCATGGTCAGCGCGCCATCGACGATCGTGCCGGTCTGCACCGTTTCCTCCGTGCGCCCGTCGCCGGCATCCACCTGCACGTCCTGGTTGAGGGCATAGGTGACGAACCGCGTGTCCCCGGGGGGCGCATCGTCCAGTTGGGCATCGCCCGCGTAGCTGCCCTCGTCGAACACCGACACCGGCCCGGCGGCGAGGTGCTGGGCCGTCGTGTTGTTCAGGCGAGCCCCATGCAGCGGATGGGTCTGGTGCACGTCCGGGTCGTAGAGGCTGATGCGCTCTACCTGAATCGGCTCGGTGACGATGGGCAGCATCGCCGAGCGACGCCGCGGCAGCGACACGTCGTCCACGGTGTACTGGAAGAGGTCGCCGGTCTCTGCGGCCTCGGCGGCGGCGGAGACCCCCTGCGACGGGTCCATCTGCGGGGCGGATTCGGCCTGCGCCGCCCGGGGCCGTGCGCCTGATTGACTGACATCCATGCTCTTATCCATGTCGAGGCTCGCATTGTAGTCTACCTCGACCTCGTCCCGCTTTGCGGCGGTTGCCGTGTCGGTCGAAATGCCTTCCCGGTACCGCTTCGGCGGAAGGGGCTCCCCGGCGGTGGGGGCCACGACGGGACGGTCGACGTAGGTGGGCGTGTAGAGGTCCTGCACAAAGGAGACCGGGCGCCCGCTCACGAGCGTGAGGTCGACGCTCTCCCAGTCGGCGTCCGTCTGGTTTTCGACGATGGCCCAGCCCTGCATCTGGCCCTCGCCTTCGTTGCCATCTGGGAGGAGAAGGCGGTAGCTGGTCTTCCAAACCGGGGCCTCCACCACATAGCCGGCTCGCACGCGACGGGCCCCTTGCCCCTGAAACTGTAGCCGAACGGCGTTTTCGTCCTGATTGCGCGCCTGGGCCACCGCGTTGAGGGCCTCTTGCATCTCCGCCTGCAGCGACGGGTCCTCGAACCGCAGGTGCTGAACACTGTCCAGCGCAACCGACTGGAGGCCGCCCTCTCGGTACAGCGTGAGATGCCACTGCGTCGCCCCGTTCGGGCCCTCCTGCCGCTCGGCGCTCACGATCGTGCCCTGAATCGTTTCGTCCGGCATCGCGAGCGTCACGGCCGCGCCGCGCAGCTGATTGGCCAGTGCGCCGAGGCCCTCCGGCTCGGACAGGTCCACCTGAAAGCCCTCAAGGGTGCGGGCGAGCGGGTCCTGCGACGGATAGTTGATCGTGCCGACACGGCCGCCGCCGAGGTCCTGCAGCACGAGCGACTTCAGGACATCCTTCATCTGCTCGTCCTGGAAGCGCAGCGTCATCGTGGTCGTGCCCTGCACCTCGCCGCG
>CAZMDV010000484.1:0-2331 GCA_964564875.1 uncultured Salinivenus sp. | reverse complement strand
AATTTGAAGGGTCGCGAGACTTTCGTCCTGTACAGTGGGCACGCGGGCGGGGCTCCGTCAACGGTGGCCACGTCCTTGGGGCAAAAAACATGGCTTTCTGACCCTGCAACCTGCAGAGAACCCCCTGGAGTTTGCTCTAGGAGGTGGGCCGGGGGGCGGTCCCGTTCTCGGTTTTGTTGTTCAAGAGGAAGCCCTGGCCGGCTCGGCCCGCCGGGAACTGAGTTGCAGGACGAGACGACGGGCACTGGTGACGAGCTCCGACTCCAGGAGGACGTTGCGGGTTGGCACTCCCAGGTCCGTGAAGCGCGTCATGAAGTTAGGGCCGTCGGTGCTTCGTGTTGCGACGGGGAACAGGTGCGCCGGATCGGTTCCGGCCTCCGCAACGAGCCAGCGGGCAATTCGGAAGGCCTGCGACGGGGCCGAGGGGTCGAGGTGGAGGACGATGTCGCGGATGTCGGAGAGGCGGTCCGCCCGATTCTTGAGCTCCGCCGCACTGCAGGAGCGCACGTCGAAGTGGGCGATCACCTTCTCGTCGTGCTCCAGGTAGCGGGCGAGCCCCTCCTGCGCCCGGGGAGTTTGTTCCACCACCAGAACGGGATGCCGCTCCGTGTCGGGGCGGGGGACGGGCGGGAACGTGTGGGCCACGTACTCCTCCAGCGCCACGTCGTACAGAAAGTCGGCTACTTGCTCGGCGAAGGAGCCCTCGTCGGTATTCCAGTCGGTCTGGAACGGGTTCATGAGGCAGGTGCGGAGCAGGGTGAGCGATGCGTCGTTCTTTACGGCCTCGCCGAGCGCCGCGGAGGGCAGCATGTCCTCGAGGACGTGTTCGTACTCGGCCACGCTGATCTCGGTGCGGGAGAGGAGAAAGTCGTACTGATTGATGTCCTCCCGCCCGTCAACCGTCATCTGCTGCCAGAGGCGGTTCGTGTAGTCGTTGAGGGAGGCTACGCTTTCGATGCCGACATCTGGGGCCACGACGAAGCAGAAGGCCACCGTCTCGGGACGATGGAACGGGCGCAGGCCGAGCTCGCCGTCGGTCGCGGCAAACCGATCGTGCAACGCCTCAAAGAGATTCTGATTCGCCTCGATGCAGTTGCGCATGAAGCGGCCGTGCGCGTCGGGGGTAAGGGGCACCATGGCCTGTGACAGGTAGCAGCTCACCGCCGCGGCGCCCGGACGGGAGCCCTCCAGCGTCCACTGCCCGAGAAAGCCCCCGAAGCCCGCCCGGTTGTCGTCGGCCAGGTAGGGGGCCTTGTATGCGATGGCGTCCCGCACGTGATAGTCGCGGAAGAGAACGGCGCCCGCCGGGTAGGGCACGTAGCCGAACTTGTGCGGATCGATGGTAATGGAGTCGGTGTCGGCGAGGGTGGTGAGCGCCTCCACGTCGTCGGTGGGCAGGAGACCGTCGGGGCCCGCAAGGTCTCCGTCGAGCCACGCGGGCGGGACAAAGTTGCCCTCCTCCGTTTTTGGGACCATCGAGGCAAAGAAGCCCCCGAACGCCGCGTCGCAGTGGTGCCAGAACGTGAGCCCCTGCTCCGCCACGTCGTCGCGGACGGCCTCAATTTCGTGCAGCGGATCGATGGCCCCCTCTTCGGTGGTGCCCACGATGGAGACGACCCCGAGCACCGGCTGCCGATTCTCGATGCACTCGTGGAGCCGCTCGCACAGGGCGTCGGTGTCGAGCCGGATGCGATCGTCGACGGGCAGGGTCTCCAGTGCGTCGGCCCCCAGACCCACGAGGTCCATGTTTTTTTGCCAGCAGTAGTGGGTGGCCTGCGAGATGAGCACCTTTGGCAGGCGAGCGGGATCGTCGGGGAAGGTGCGGTTGTACTGGAAGAGGAAGGAGGCGAGGCCGGCCTGTCGTACGCTCGGGAGCGCCTCCTGGAAGGCCTGTGCCCGGTCGGGCGCGTCGGCCAGCGTGGCTTTGATGCGCAGGTGCAGCTCCGTGATCTCGTCGATGGGCAGGTTGGAGAGCCGCCACGTGGAGAGCTGTCGCAGCGCGGTCCGCTCGCCAATGGCCGTCGTCACCTCCAGGTCGGCAAACGACGCGAACGCGTCGGTCTGCTCGGCCACGAGGCGGACGGCCAGCGGATAGAGCCGCACGTTGCGGGCAATCCAGAGGGCCTCCAGGTTCGCCACGGTGCCGCCGCTGCAGAGGTGGCCCCAGCTGTAGGCCGAGCGACGGGTTCGGGCGTCACGGGGGAGTGTCTCGGGGAGAAACGTGGGGTACCCCACCATCTCGGCCAACGCCGTGAAGTAGGCCCGCTCCTCGCGCACCGTCTCGGGCGAGACCTCGGCCACCACGTTGTTCTGGTTGTAGAGGAGCCCGGC
>CAZMDV010000483.1:0-2334 GCA_964564875.1 uncultured Salinivenus sp. | reverse complement strand
ACCTGAAGGAGGTGATGGGCTTTTCGTGGGACGAGATTCACGAGGAGGCCGAGATTCTGGAGCACCACATCTCTGAGCGATTCGAGGATCGCATTGAGGAAATGCTGGGCAATCCCGAGCGCGACCCGCACGGGCACCCGATTCCGGCGCGGGACGGCACGGTCGACGAGCTGCCCACCCGCTCCCTGGCTGACCTCACCGAGGGCGACGCCGCCTCCATCGATCACATCGCCGACGAGGACGGGGAGCTCCTCGACCTGCTGGAGCAGCGCGGCCTCCTCCCCGGCGCGACCGTCGAGGTCGTCGACACGCGCCCGCTCGACGGCCTGCTCGTGGTGGCGGTCGACGGCGCAGAGCAGGTCATTGGCCGCCCGGTGGCGCAGAAGGTGGTCGTGGAGACGTAAACCATTGGAGGAGGAGCGGGCAAAACCGTGCGTGACTCCACCGGGTCTGTTTCTTTGCGGAACGATTTAGTCTTGGCTAAATTATCTTGTTGTTCGGGAAAACTGAGGGATATCCTCGCCCATAATACGGGCGCTCTCCCTTCCCGACAGTTCCGTCTGCTCTCGACCCCTCGTCCGCCCTATGACGCTCCAGAATGCCTTCGACATCCTAGTTGTCTCGCTCCGGGACGGGTTTGTCCAGGTCAGCGCGTTTGTGGCAGTGACTGTACTGCTGTTCAGCTATCTCCAGTACTGGACCGGTGGTCGAATCGTCACCTTCCTCAAAAGCCACAAACGGATGCAGCCCATCGCCGGGGCGCTGCTCGGCCTCACACCCGGGTGCGGAGGCGCCATTGTAGCGATGCCGCTGTACATTCGGGGCACCATCAGCTTCGGCTCCGTGGTGGCCACCCTCGGGGCCACCGCTGGCGACTCCGCCTTCGTGATTCTCGCCATCGCCCCCGGCGCCGGGGTGTACGCCTACGGGCTGGCGTTTGTGGCGAGCGTGACGTTCGGGTACGCCATCGACTACTGGGGACTGGGCATCCGGCGCATCGACGACGCGGTGGAAACCATCGCTGCATCGATGAGCCGCGGCGGCTTCGCCACGACCAGCGTCGCCACCGGCGGGCCCAGTGTGCCAGCCGGCGCCCCGCAGGGAGAGGCCGTCGAACGCAGCACGGCCCCTGGCCCATCCCCGACGACGTTTCAATCCCGCTCGCCTCACCCCGACGACTCGGAGCGAAGTCGATCGTCCAAGGCGGACCCACCTGGCAATGCTGCCCCCTCCCCAAACGACCCTCCGGTGGGTTCCTCAACGACGGCCCGGACCGACAGCCTGATGCGCATCATCAGCCACGCTGTGCACCTTCTCTGGTGGGTCGTGGCCGTTGCGGGACTGGTGGCGGGCGTAATGTATTTGATTCGCGGTGCTCCGGACGTGGCCCTGGAGGTTGCCCCGACCTTCTTCGGACTCTTTACCATCGCCGGTCTGCTGGGCACCGCGCTTTCGTTCTACCTCTACTTCGTCGGTCGACACTACATGGGCGAAGAGGACGCGGGCCGCGTCCGTGAGCGCTTTGGGAGCGCGTACGAGACCTTCGAGCATGCGGCTTTGGAAACCTCGATGGTCACGGTGTGGGTGATCGCGGGCTACCTTCTCTACGAGTACACCATGGGCGTCTTCTCGCTCGATCTCCGGGCCCTGTCCGCAGCTGCCGGCGTGGGCGCTCCCCTCGCGGGCGCGGCACTGGGACTCGTGCCCGGCTGTACGCCCCAGATCATCTTCGCGCAGCTCTACGCGGTTGAGGAGGTCATCCCCTTTTCCGCCCTGGCGGCCAATGCCATCAGCCAGGATGGGGACGCGCTGTTCCCGCTCATGGCCATCGACATGAAGGCGGCGATCATTGCGACCATCTACACAACCATTCCGGCCCTCGTCGTGGGCACGCTCGTGTACTACCTCTGGCCGTTCGCCCGCTTCGGCTTCGGGGTGCTCGGGTAGTACGGGTCCCCGTTGAGGAAGGTGTGGACCTCTTCTGCGTCCCTCCGTCCACACGTCCACGCCTGCACTACCCCTCCGGCGGCTGCAGCTCCCGGAGGCGATCCCACCGGTAGATGCCGCCGCTGTGTCCATCGTCCCACGTGATGCGCAGCCCCACGCTGCCGGCCTTTTCGATCTCGACGTCTTTCCACCGGTTCTTTTGCCGAAAAATCTGAAAGAAGCCCGGCTTGGGAATGCGCTCTACCTTTTCCCCCTCGCACTCGGCACACGGGCAGGCCTGCCGAAGGCCATCGAGCGGAAACACCGACGCGTGCCCGTCGGCCCACTCGATATTGAGCCGCTGCATCTTGACGTCGAGGGAGACGCGTTCGGGCGGGGGGACGTCCA
>CAZMDV010000482.1:0-2340 GCA_964564875.1 uncultured Salinivenus sp. | reverse complement strand
CGGCGCGGTAGGTGCCGGGTGTCATGGCCGCCTCGTTCACCTCGTACTGCACCGCAAAGGCGTCGACGGTCTCGCCGTAGTGGTACCCCTTCTTCAGCACCCGCAGGTTGGCGTCGCGGATCTCGGGCTGGCCTTCAAACTTCTCCTGAATCCACTCCTGCGCCGGCTCCACGGGGCGGTCGTACATCCAGAGCGCCAGCCCGAGCGCGAACATGTTCTTCGACCGGTCGATCTCCTGGATGGACAGGTCCGTAGCCGAAAGCTCCTCGCGGGTAATTTTCGTGAGCGGCACGTCCTGCACGTGATAATCGTCCAGCGTGCCGTCCGTAAGCGGATTGCTGTCGAGATCAGCCTTTTTCAGGTCCTTCTCCTTGAACGAATCGACGTTGGCGATGATGGTCCCCCCCGGGCGCACACGATGCAGATGAACCTTGAGGGCCGCCGCGTTCATGGCCACGAGGAGGTCCACCTTCTCGCCCGGCGTACGGACCTCATCGGCGCCGAAGTGGAGCTGGTAGGCGCTCACACCGTAGGTGGTGCCGGCCGGGGCGCGAATCTCGGCCGGGTAGTCCGGCAGCGTCGCTAGGTCGTTCTGGGCGTAGGCGGAGGCAAGGGTAAACTGCGATCCGGTGATCTGCATCCCGTCTCCGGAGTCCCCAGCGAAGAGGACGGTGGCCTCGGAAATCTCCTTCGTGTCCGTCGTGTCGGCGTCGGGCACGCTCATTCGTGACGTTTAGATCCGTTCTAAATTGGCGGCAGTATCAACGCTCAGCCCCGAGCGATGGTTCGGGCGCGGGGGCTCGCGCGAGACGATCCCACCGCTGCTTTCAATCAGGGTTCACGCCGCCGCGGCGCGCCGGTCGAGGTCGCCCCTGCGGATCACGAGCCGGCGGCCTGCGACTCCTCTTCGCCCAGCGAGGTGTGGAGGCCGCACTCCGTCTTATCGGTGTCGCCCCAGCGGCCCTCCCGCGAATAGTCCTCGGCGCCCTCAACCGGCTCGGTGCAGGGCACGCAGCCGAGGCTCGGGTAGCCCTGGTCGTGCTTCGGATTGTAGGGCAGATCGTGGTCGAAGAGGTACTTCCAGACCTCCTTCTGTGTCCAGGTGGCAAGCGGGTTGAGTTTGAACACGCCGTATTGCTCCTCCCACGATAGAATGTCGGTGTCGGCGCGGCTCTCGGACTGGTCGCGGCGAACCCCGGTAATCCAGGCGCGTCGGTCCGCCAGGAAGGTCTTGAGGGGCTTCACCTTGCGCAGAAAGCAGCAGCGGTTCGGCTGTCGGTTCCAGAGCTCTTCCCCCTCCTGCTCAGCCTGCTCGTCGAGCGAGAGGCCGCCGTGGACGCGGGTGACGTCCACGTCGAGCCGTTCGTCGAGGTCCTCGCACAGCTCGTAGGTCTCCGGAAAGAGCAGGTCGGTGTCGAGGTAGAAGACCGTGGTGCCGGGCCGGAGGTCGGCCAGCATGTGCATGATGACGATGCCGGACGGCCCGAACCCGGTGCCCTGCGCGAGATCGTCGCCAAAGGTGTGGGTGGCCCAGTTGAGGATGGCCTTCGGCCCATGGGGCTCGAACTGGGCATTCAGCGCTGCGATGCGTGTGCTCGACCAGGGCGCGGTGGAAGCGTCGGAATTGGAGGTCATCAAGGCGTATGGGAGACCGGTGCCAGGATCGAGTGGAGCGCTGGGCGGCAGGGTGCAGCCCCCCCGTCGACCATCGAACGATTTAAAACAAGGGCTCGATACGACCCTCGTCAACCGCTCTGGCTCGTGGAAGGGCCTTTATGAAATCCGATGAGCCCTCATTGAACAATTCTTTGCTGGGCGGTAACAATGTGGCCTGTACACTTATCGCTGATTCCTTCTTGCATTGGGAGGGCTCAGTCTTTTCCGGAAGCTTCCTTGAGTGCCCATGATCAGTTACGTGTCGACCACCCGCGGCATTACCGTGACCGTCCGGCCCATCTACCTAGACGAGCCGTCGGACCGGTTGGAGCGTGAGTTTGCGTTCGGCTACGCCATCCACATCGAGAACGCCAGCGCCGAGAAGGTCCAGTTGCTCCGGCGCCGATGGATCATTCAGGAGTCCGACGGCCGACGGCAGGATTTGACCGGCGACGGGACCCTCTGCCCCCATCCGGTGATTGCGCCTGGTGAGACGCACGTCCACGACGGTTCCTGCACGATCGAGTCGTTCAACGGCACCGTGGAGGGCAACTACCTCGTGCAGCGGGCCGACGGGGAGCAGTTTCGGGTGTCGGTCCCGCCCTTTCCCCTGCATGCGGCGGCGAATTAAAGTTTGAAGATTGGCAGACTGAAAATTACCGGTACAAATCTCCCAATCTGCAA
>CAZMDV010000481.1:0-2344 GCA_964564875.1 uncultured Salinivenus sp. | reverse complement strand
ATCCATACTGTTGCACAAGAGCGAGGAGGTAGAATGACGCACGCTTCGCGGAACGTGACCACCCGCATCGCCGCCGTCTCGGCCCGCCCGGGTCCACACTGGCGAATTGGGACGCTGCTGGTCGCTTTCATGATGCTTGGGGTCGGGGTGGTGGACGCTGCCCCTCGGTCGGGCCGTGCACCCGGGGCGCCCGTCCGGGACACGAGCGACGCAGAGCTGCGCGGCGTGTGGCTCACCGACGTGTCGAACGTCCTTGACAGTCGGGAGAACATCGAGGAGGCGATGGCCTTCCTGGAGGAGTACAACCTAAACGCCGTGTTTCCGGTCGTCTGGAACCAAGCGGCCACGACCTATCCCAGCGCGGTGATGGACTCGCTGATTGGGCGCCCCATCGATCCGGCGTACGAGGGCCGCGATCCGCTGCAGGAGGTCATCGAGGAAGCCCACGAGCGAGGCATCGCTGTCATTCCGTGGTTCGAGTACGGCTTCGCCGCGTCCTTTGAGTCGGATGGTGGACCGATCCTCGACGAGAAGCCGGGCTGGGCGGCAAAGGATCAGAGCGGCAATCTGCTCAAAAAGAACGGCTTCGAGTGGATGAACCCCTATCGGCCCGCGGTTCGCGACTTCATGATGAGCCTCATCATGGAGGTGGCCACCAACTACGACGTCGACGGCATTCAGGGCGACGACCGGCTCCCGGCGAATCCGGTCGAGGGCGGATACTCCGAGTTCACGAAGGACCTGTACCGCCAGGAGCACGACGGCCAGGACCCGCCGAGCAACGAGAGCGATCCGGAATGGATGGCGTGGCGCGCCGACATTCTCAACGACTTCGCCCAGCGCATCTACGACAACGTGAAGGCGGTGGATGACGACCTCGTTGTGTCGTGGTCGCCCAGCGTCTGGAATTTTAGCTATCGGGAGTATCTGCAGGACTGGCCGACCTGGATCAATCAGGGCAGCACCGACCTCATTCACCCCCAGGTGTATCGGCAAGACCCGAGCGTGTACGAGTCGACCCTCGACGCCCAGGCGGCCGATCAGGTCGGATGGGAAGAAGAGAAGGTCCTTGGCTTTTATCCGGGCGTCCTCATCAAGAGCGGGGGGTATCTCGTGACTGCTTCCGACATCAAGGACATGGTACAGGCCAACCGGGACCGGGGGTACCAGGGGGAAGTTCTCTTTTACTTTCAAGGTCTCCGCCAATTCGACAACCTAGTCGCTGAGGCGCTGAAGGAGAGCCATTACCAGGAGCCGGCCCCGCTCCCCTTCGACCGCGCGAGCGCGTCCCCTCAGGAGTGCTCGTCGGCCCAGTTTGAGTGCGAATGGGAGCGGTCGAAGGCCAAAGGAAATGCGCCCGCGTACATCGCGACCGGCAATGACGTGGCGAACGGGCAGGGCTACCAGGCGCGCGGGCTGGCCTACGGCGAGGTGGACGACGGCGAGGGCAACATCGTCGAGCGCCTCTTCGTGGCGAGCACGAAGGACAGCCTGGCCGTTCACGTGCTCGATCCCGCGAACGGGGAGCGCCTCACGTCTCTCGACGTCAGCGGGGTGGAGAGCACCGCCCGGCCGCTGAACGACATTGGCGTGTCGGCGGACGGCATTATCTTCGCCTGCAACCTCGCGCTCGGCCCCAACGGCAGCGAGCCGCTGAAGTGCTACCGGTGGGACGACCTTCAGGACACGCCCACGAAGGTGATCGACGGGCTGGGAACGGACGACGAGCGGCTCGGCAGCCACATCGCCGTCACGGGCCGCGCCGACGACAACTCCTTGCTCCTCCACACGGCTTCGGCCAGCAATGAGAACCTCTACCAGTTCGAGACCTCCGACAACGGATTCACCTTTGCGGTGTCGAACCGGGTAGCGGGGCCGTCCTCGGGCACGCCCAATGTGGAGGGCATGCACCCCCATCCCGACGGGCAGGGCGGCTTCTATCACACCTGGATTCACGAGCCTACCACGCAGTACGACGCTAGCGATAGCGAGGTGGGGCAGTTGCCGTCCGGCGTGGCCGACAGCCTGACGAGCATCGCGCTCATTGAAGCAGCCGGGCAAACGTTTCTGGCCGGGACGGCGGTCAACTACGCCGGAGCCGGGGGGCAGACCGTGGCGGGCAGCGACGCGAGGGTGCGGTTTGCCGACGTAACGAATGGCGCCGGGAACGCCACCTTCTACGGTGAAACGGCCGACCTCGGCGACACCGAAAACGTTCAGGCCAACAGCGACCTGGCAGTTCGTGCCAATGGCGACGCGACGGCGACCGTCTTCTTCCTCTCTACGAACAACGGCATCGGCGCCTTTACGACGTCGCAGGCGCCCCTTCCGGTGGAGCTCGCCT
>CAZMDV010000480.1:0-2345 GCA_964564875.1 uncultured Salinivenus sp. | reverse complement strand
CAAAGCCCAGCGCGTCGCCGTCGAGAAACTGGTCCTGCGGGCTGAGCACCTTGTGGGCGAAGGGGTCGCCGATGCGGTGCTCCCCATCCACGAAGTACTGGTAGGCGTACTGCTGCCCCGAATTTAGATTGTCGAGCGTGATCCACCAGTGTGCCCCGTCGTCCTCCACGTCGCGCTTCATGAAGAAGTCCGAGTCGATCGTCCAGTTGGTAAAGTCCCCGAGGGCGTAGGCGAAGTCCTTGTTCGGGGCAAACAGGGAGAGGGTGACCGAGCCATCGCTGTTGTAGTTGATGCCGTCCTCCACGCCCGAGGGACGGTCCGCATCGGCCACGTCCGGGGTGCGAATTACAAACGTGCGGGTCGTGTCGACGATGGTGCTGTCGCCGCTGGCCGCTTCTACCTCGGCGCGGAGGTGAAACCGATTTGGCGTGTCCATCGCCAGGTCGTAGGCCAGCGAGTCATCGGCGGTGGCGGCCACCTGCATGCTGTCGACAAACAGGCGCACCTCTTGAAGGGCGTCGACCCGTGCGGTGTCCGCCACGACCGACACGGTTACCGTCGTGTCCGTGCTCGTCATAAATGGGAAGAGCGGCGGATTGCCCTCAGGGGAGAGGATGTTGGCGACCACGAACGGGTCCTCCACCGTGCCCAGAAAGTCGGTGTACTGGACCCCTGACACCGACGTCCAGTCCTCTGAGCTACTGTAGGTGGCACTCGACCCGTCGTCCGGGATCAGGGTGGCGGCCACGTTGTCGCCCTCCACGTCCCCGTAAAACGCAAAGAACTGCACGGCGTCGTCGGACTCGATGGCCAGGGAACTGTAGGGTAGGGCAAACTCAAAGCCCGTCTCGTCGACGCTGCTCAGGTCCGCCGCATCCTGGTAGGCGTAGACGCCTCCGAACGCGCTCCCCGTAAGCGGCGTGCCATCCAGCGACGGCACGGTCCCCTCGAACGAATCGATGGCCTGCCCTGAGTCGGTACTATCGCCCGCCACGTAGCCCGCATAGTCGACGACGCTGGCAAAGGCCTGCGGATCGTTCCCTCCGGTGAGCCGGATGCCGTAGTCGGTCTCCCGATCCATCTGCATCCCGCCCACGCAGCAGAAGGGCGACGCCCCGTCATTGCCCGACGGCACCGGCGTGCCCTGATCGACGCCATCCGTGCCGGGGGCGTTGACGAAAACTACCATCTCCCGGAACGTGTCGTCGTTCTCGCCGGCCCGCACCTTGCCCTCCACGGCGACGTACAGAGAATCTGGGCCGCGGTAGGCCTTCAGCGTGAGGACGCCCCCCGTGAAGTCGCTGCCGGGCGCCGCCGGGGAGGTGCCGAGCGTCGTGTACGCGGCCTCGCCGGTCTGACCGTCGACGGTGATGGGGGCGTCGGCGGGTGCCGAACGCATAGGATCGTCAGCGAGACCGAGGGCCGGGGTGGCTGCGAGCAGAAGAGCAACGGCAGCGAGGGTGGCGAAAACACGGGTCATGCTAGTGTATGGGACAACTGAATGGGGAAGGCGCATGAGGACGCAAGTCGGAAGCTGTACGCAGAAATGCTGTGCAGAAATGCTGTGTGGTGGGGAGCGGTCTGGGAAATTGTCCGCGGCCGCCTCGGACGCACCTGCAGACTTCGCTCTCGGCTCGCACAAGGGCATCTGTACACCCGTCGCGGTTGGAGACCCAGGTCTTGTGAGTCTTGAGCGGAATGGCTGGGCGGGCACGGTCCGATTGGAACGGGGTTCCACAGCCCTCCAACCTCTCCAGGGAGCCAGCTGTCCTCTTGTCTGAGAAAGACTTTAATGGGGTGCACACCCCTCACCCGGTTCCTCTTCGTCGTCGGAGGAGCCGTTCGTGTTTTTCCGAGGCCGATTCGGGGCCTCGGTGCCCAACAGTCCGGGGTCGACGAGGACGGTATCCAAGGACGAGGGACCGAGGAGGGAGGCAAAGGGGTAGTGCGCGAAGCAATACGAGTTGGTTGGTGTGGAATGTCGGAAAGGCAGACCTTCCTCCTGCACTCGGAGGACAGGAGCGCTCTATGTAACCGCTTACTCGAAAAGTGACGCTCAATGGGCGGAGGCGACCCGCCCCGTACGTTGAGCACCGCCGCCAAAAGCACGGTGGTGGGGATTCTTTGTGGTCAGCTCTGAAACCGCTTACACCCAGGATGAAAAAGTTTGGGCGGCGGTCCTCGTCTCCGGACCACGTAGTTCATATTTGGAACCCAAAATAAGTTTGGCTTTCAGAACGCTTTGATACCAAAAGGGTGGGCAAAGAAAAAATCAAGCGACTTTAAAACCGGTGGCTCCGGTTCTTGACGTTGCCGAGGGCAATGATTATCGTTCGTATTCCCCT
>CAZMDV010000479.1:0-2353 GCA_964564875.1 uncultured Salinivenus sp. | reverse complement strand
GTCGCCCCACGCCAGCGCCCCCAGCGACAGCTTGGCCACGAGGACGGCCCCCGCCTCGTCGAGCGTCTCGATGACCGTCGCCGTCTCGTCGATCTGCTGGTTCTCGTAGGGTTTTGCCCCCCACGTCGTCTCGTACCCTTCGACCGCCAGCAGGTCCTTGGCGCCATACGGCACGCCGTGGAGCGGGCCCCGCCACGTTCCTGCGTCAAGCTCCTCGTCGGCGCGG
This sequence comes from uncultured Salinivenus sp., assembly GCA_964564875.1. GTDB lineage: Bacteria > Bacteroidota > Rhodothermia > Rhodothermales > Salinibacteraceae > Salinibacter. Next base: position 2,127 of record CAZMDV010000479.1, on the reverse strand, counting down.
CGCGCGGCCTCCAACGCCCGGTCCTCGGTGTACGTAATCACCGCGTTCAGCTCGTCGTCGTAGCGCCGCAGCCGCTCCAGGTACAGCTCGGTGAGTTCGACGCTGGAGACCGTTCGGGCCCGTAGGAGGTGGGCCAGTTCGGCCACCGACGCGAACGCCAGATCTTCGTCCGTGCTCGGCCGATCCACGGACGGCAGCGACACGTCCACCCCGTCCTGGTCTGGCGAAACGTCCGGCACGTCCGCTCCGCCCCGCCGGGGGTCGAACGTGGTGGCCGGAGCCCGGGCATTCGGGAGCTCGTGCTCCCGCATCGCCTCGTACTGGTCGAGGTTCTCGTTGAGATTCTCGACCAGCAGCTCCCGTTCCTCGGACGTGAACGAGAGTCCGGCGATGGTTGCGGCCGCGGCAACGTGCTCGGTAGTGACGGGGGACTCGTCCCCGCCGTCCTGGTCCTCAGCGACCTGGGCATAGAGCGCCCCCGGAAAGAGCCCGGTGAGTCCGAGCCCGGAGCAGGCTTCGACAAACTGTCGACGGTCCATCGACATGATATCGTTCAGGTTGTGAGCGGAACGACGGCTTTTTCATTCGCTCTTGTGTAGAGCGCAGCAGCGATCAATTTCAGCCCCACTTCCGTCGCGACACGCCGCGGCGTGTCGCTGCTGAGGCGATGATTTCCGAGCGGCAATATCGAACCTACATGGTTCTATCGAAGAGCGTTTTCACTTAGCGCACGATTGCGGAGGGAAAGACGACCGGGCTTTCGTTGCCCTGCTCGTCCACCGCCGCGGGTCAGGTCCAAGATAGTTGTCGATGACGATGTTCTCCAATGTGTGCTTCGTGGTGCCGGACGGCACGAAGGTGCTGTGCTGCCAGCGGGGCGCGGCCGTGCGGCGCCAGTAGACCTTGTAGCCGGCCAGATCGCTGTGCTCGACCGATTTCCAGGCCAGTGTGGTAGAGGGCGAAACGGCCCCGCCGATCTGCACGCTGTCGGGGGCGGGCGGCCCCGCCGCGAGGGAGGCCAGCGTCCCGACATTCACCTGGGTCAGCTTCTTCGCGTAGTCGAAGTTGACCCCGTCAATCACGTCGCCGTACTCGATCCCATCCTCCGTCCGCAGGTCTTGGTGCTGGCGATTGTAGTTCTCGTGGGTCTCTATAATGCGAACGGACGGGAAGCCGCGGTCCGCAAACGGCATCTGATCGCCCCCCGCCCGCCCAAACCGGTCGAGTCGGTAGATGAGCATCGGCTCCAGGTTTCGGACATACGTCTCGGCGACGTCCGCCACGTAGCGGGCCGGCTGGCGGGACGGCCCGTCGTTTTCACCCCCAAAGAAGCGCGTCGACCAGTTTTCGTGTAGGCCGTCCGGCCGGCGCTGGGAGAAGACGCGGAAGGTGTTGTTCTCGATGACCCCGGACGCCCTCGATGTTGCCGATCATGTCGTTGTTGAGCACGCCAGCCAGATTCCAGTCCTCCTCAACGGCCACCTCGGCGGCGTGGGTGCTGCCGAAGAGCCCCTGCTCCTCCCCGGTGTAGCCGGTGTAGACAATGCTGCTCCCAAACTCGCGCTGCGAGAGGACGCGCGCCGCCTCCAGTGCGCCCGCCACGCCGGACGCGTCATCGTTGGCCCCAGGTGCCACGCTGGTCGAGTCCATCACGTCGGATACCCGAGAGTCCAGGTGGCCCCCCATCAGAAAGTAGCGATTGGGGTGCTCGGTCCCGCGCTGGATGGCAACTACGTTGTAGACATACGTATCGCTAGGGATGCGCTCACTTTCACCGGCTTTGACGAGCGTCTTCTGGTAGTGCACGTCCAGACAGCCGTCGCACTGCTCTGAGATGCGCTCGGACTCCGCCTTGAGCCAGCGACGGGCGGCGCCCACGCCCCGCTCGTCGGAGGTGGTGTCTGAGGGGGTGTGGCGTGTCTCAAAGTCGACCATCGTCTGGACGTCGGCCTCGATGCGATCGGCCCGAACGTCGTCGTCGACCTGCTGAACAGCGGGGGTGACGGCCGGGGGCGGGGCCTCCTGCGCCGGGGCCGGCAGCGCAACTACGAGGGAAAACGCGAGAACAAGGGACAGGAAGCGCGACATCGAACGGAGCGGTTTTTGGAAAGCTGGGGAGCCTTCTTA
>CAZMDV010000478.1:0-2357 GCA_964564875.1 uncultured Salinivenus sp. | reverse complement strand
GGATCGGCCGCCCATTGGGTGCGTGCGAAGTACGTCCTAAGCGGCATCCTCGTAGGTCAAAACTTGACGATCGCATGTCCGAGCACACCCCCACGCCCGTCGTTACCGTTTTTCTCCGCAATCGGGGCGAGGTGCTTCTCCTGCGTCGCAGTGCCGACGTCGGCTCGTATCCCGGTCAATGGGGGGCCGTCGCCGGGCACGTGGAGCACAACGATCCCCCGGCGTCCGCTCTTCAGGAGATCGAGGAAGAAACGGGCCTCCAGGAGCACGACGTGACCCGGGAGCGGCAGGGCACCGCGTTTACGGTCGAGGACGACGACCGGGGGACTCACTGGAGGGTTCATCCCTTTCTCTTCGACACGGACACCCGGTCGATCCGGACGAACTGGGAAACCGAGGAGGCCAAGTGGGTGTCCCCCACCACGATCCTTCGACGCGAGACTGTCCCGGAGCTCTGGACCTCCTACCGCCGCGTGGCGCCCTCCATCCTCGGCATCACGGACGACACGACCCACGGCTCCGCACATCTTTCCGTTCGGGCCCTTGAGGTCCTGCGCGACCGGGCCGGCATGCTGGCGACGTCCGACGCGTCTACGATTGAGGATGCCCGAGCGCGACTGGTCGACACTGCGCACCGCCTCCTGGAGGCCCGTCCGTCAATGGCGGCCCTCGCCAACCGCATCCACCGGGTCATGCACGCGAGCCGCCCCGAGCTGCCCCCCGCCACGATCGAGGTCAACGCTCATGAGGCCATCCAGGACGCCCTCGCGGCCGATTCGGGCGCTGCCGAGTGCGCCGCGGCCAGGGTCAGCGGCGAGCACGTCCTTACCCTCTCCCGCTCCGGCACGGTTTGGACGGCCCTGCACCAGGCCGACCCGGCGCCGACGGTCACGATCGCCGTGTCGGAGCCTGGGGCGGAGGGGATCGGCGTCGCCGAGCATCTCGTGGACGCTGGGCTCGACGTGACGTTGATCCCCGACGCGGCCCTCGCTCGCCATCTGGACGAGGCCTCCATCGACGCGGTGCTAGTGGGGGCCGACACGGTATTGTCGTCGGGCAGCGTCGTAAACAAGGTGGGCACTTACGGCGTCGCCCTCGCTGCCCACCGGGCCAACGTGCCGGTCTACGCCGCCTGCGCCGTCGACAAGATTTCGGTGGACGACGATGCCCCCGACGAGTCCGCGCCTTCGCGGGCCGTGTACGACGGCCCGAAGGACCTGGAGGTGCGGGCGCCCCGCTTCGACACCACCTCGGCCGATCTCGTCACCGGCGGCATTCTCACGGAGCGTGGCCTTCTGGCTTCGGAGGAGATTACGGCCGTCGCGGAAGAGCTCTCTAGACTGCGTGCGTGGATGTGAGAAAAGTCCGCCGCACCTCACTTTTCAGAAATTCGCGTCACCGAGCCCCCCAGGATCGAGCGTGCGAGCTGCCGGAGGTCGTCCGGCCGCCCGGGGGTGATGGAATGAGCGATCTTCCAATCGATGGAGTGATATGCGTGGACGGCGACGTTTCGAAACCCAACAGCGCCCTTCCGGCGCCTGGCCAACGCTTCAGGAAGGGCCTCCGTCTCGTGAAGCCGATCAAACCCCTTCGTCATTGTGTCGGGAGGCGCTCCGTCGTCTTCAGAAATGAGACGGACCGCAATGTCCGCAAAGAGCTGCACAGCCCGCGTCAGGTTGACCGTGATGACGTCCTGCCGGTCCCAGTCACGTTCCGGCTTCCCGACCGACGCCACACGCTTGTCTTCGACCCGTTGCCCCCACCGCCGCAGGGATCCGATCTGTTCCAGAATCAGTTCCCGATCCGTTGCCCGCGTCGAGCTTTGCGAATGCGACGCCGATAGAGAAGCCGGTCGGCCTAGCCGAACCACTAGCGCTTGATGAGCTCTGCGCAATGCCGTTTTGACCTCATCGTGTCGACTCGAGAATACCCCGAAGTCGGCAGACGGACGGGGATCGAATTTTTTTCCGTAAACCTATATTGTTTATCGTTTTAACGTTGGAACGCTTTTCTACACTTGAACGAAGGGGAATATGCTCCCGCACGAGCAGGCCGTTGATGGGGCCCTGATGTGACTGTCCTGCGCCGGCAGGCGGTCCGATTCGGATCCGCATAGAGAGGCGTCATCGCCGTAGCAGTGCTCCACTGCACCACGCGAGTGGCCTTCTCGTCATCTACTTTGACAGACCCTCAGGATCTCTTCATGAACTGAACTCCCCGGCGCTCGTTGAGAACTTGCCTCTTATCAGCTACTCTGTGGAAGGAGTCTTAGAGCGTCCCCCGCGTTCACATATTCATATACACTGCCCGGTCGTCTAATGGCAGGACAGCGGCCTTTGGAGCCGTTAGTGGTGGTT
>CAZMDV010000477.1:0-2360 GCA_964564875.1 uncultured Salinivenus sp. | reverse complement strand
GGGCCGTGCCGCCCTCTTTGGGGACGACCCACACGTCGTTGCCGTAGACGAACGTAATCTGCGTCTCCGACACGTCCGGGTGGCGCAACAGGCGCGCGTCGACCTGGGCGGTGGCCGTATTCGGAAGACAGACGAGGACGAGGAGGACGACGAGGAGAAGGGACGTACGGTGAAGCATAGAGGGTCGAGGCGTGGTTACAGGAAGCAGAACGCGGGATCCCCGCCGAAAAAACACATTCTCTTGATTAGACTGGGGCGTCGGAAAAATCAAGTCGGGCCGAGATTCGCGGAAGATCGGTCATGAACGAGGAGGCGAACGGGGGGCTTCCCATCTCGATCGTGGCTCCCAGGCAGTACGCTCTCGACGAACTCCTGCTGAGCATCAGGGAAGAAAACCGGCGCGGCGAAGTGGACACGGGCGAACCGACGGGCAAGGAGATGGGGAAACAGACCACGAACCCGAGTGCAAAAATTGTTACACTTGCCGGGACCGCTCATTCTCTCGGTCCGGCGGTGCGTTGCCCCACGCTCCCACTGCTCCTTTCTCTTCATCCTTTGATGACACCGAGCGGTCGCAGTTGGGCCACCTTCTTCGACAGCCCCGCGCCCTCCACGGCCTCCACCACGTCGGCCACGTCTTTGTAGGCCGCCGAGATTTCCTCCCGGACCGTGCGGCTGCTCTCCCCGCGCACGATGATCCCCTCGTTGGCCAGCTCGGCGGTGACGTTGCGGTTGCCCGCCGTCTTGCGGGCCTGGCGGCGACTCATCTGGCGCCCGGCCCCGTGGCAGGTGCTGCCGAACGTCTCGTCCATCGCCGCCTCGGTGCCCACGAGGACGTAGGAGTACCGGCCCATGTCGCCAGGGATGAGGACGGGCTGGCCCACGTGCTGGTAGCGGCCCGAGACGAGCGGGTGGCCGGCGGGGAGGGCCCGGGTCGCGCCCTTCCGGTGCACGCACACCTCCTGCTCGCCGCCGTTCACGCGGTGGGTCTCGAACTTGGCGATGTTGTGCGCCACCTCGTAGACCGTGCGCAGGCCGTGCTCGCGGGGCGTCACGTCGAGGGCGTCCTCGAACGCGAGGCGCGTGTTGTGGGCCATCACCTGCCGGTTGGCGAAGGCGTAGTTGATGGCGCACTGCATGCCGCGGATGTACTTTTGGCCCTCCGGGGAGTCGATGGGGGTGCAGGCGAGCTGGCGATCGGGCAGCTCGATGTTGTACTTGTTCATGGCGTTGTCCATGTCCGACAGCGCATCGTCGCACACCTGATACCCGAAGCCGCGCGAGCCGGAGTGAATGATGGCGGTGACGCTTCCCTCATCGAGGCCCATGACACGCGCCGCCTCGTCGTCGTAGATCTCCGACACGTAACCCACCTCCAGAAAGTGATTGCCGGAGCCGAGCGTGCCGATCTGGTCGAGCCCCCGCTCCTTCGCCCGGGCGGACACCGCGTCGGGATCGGCGCCGCCCACCTGCCCGCCCTCCTCGATCACGTCAAGGTCGGCGCCGGCCCCGTAGCCCTCGTTCACAGCCCACTCGGCGCCGTTCTTCAGCACGCGAGGCAGCGTCGAATGGTCGACGCGAAGGGCGCCGGACGACCCCACGCCGGTGGGCACGCGGTGGAAGAGGGCGTCGACGAGACGCTCTATCTCTGACCTATTTATGTCACTTTTTGTGAGGTTGCTTGACATCAAACGTACGCCACAATTTATGTCATAGCCTACACCTCCAGGCGAGATCACGCCGTCGTCCGGGTCGAACGCGGCCACGCCGCCGATCGGGAAGCCATAGCCCCAGTGGATGTCGGGCATGGCCATCGACGCCTCCACGATGCCGGGCATGTGGGCCACGTTGATTGCCTGCTGGGGCGCGTCGTCCGAAAGAATGTCCTCCAGCATTTCTTCGGTGGCGTACAGGCGAGCCGGCACCTGCATGCCATCTTGCTTCGGAACTTGCCAGCGGTAGTCATCGAGCTTTTCGAGGTCGTAGTCGGGCATGGCGGAGGGACGATTGATTGGTGGAGGGCGGCGGACTGTATAGAAACGAATCGAGTCGGACGGAGGTTGCGGGGCATGCGTGAAGCGTGACGGATGAAACGTGATGCGTGAGAAAGCGGGCGCTGAAGCCCACATCACGCTTCACGTATCGCGTACCAGAAAAACGTCGCCTCCGATTGGGGGAGCTGGTCGCGACAGGTCGGGCAGCTCCGGCCGAAATCACATGTCAAAAATCACCTGTACGACCCAGCCGTCGTCGGTCTGGCGGACATCGAGGCCGTGGAAGGTGATCGCTTTGATCTCGGTGTAGACGGTGTGGCGGTCCGGATCAATCGGCTCGCCGTGGACGGTGGCGGTGAGGATGAA
>CAZMDV010000476.1:0-2363 GCA_964564875.1 uncultured Salinivenus sp. | reverse complement strand
ACCACTACGGTCCCCTTCGGTAGGCGCCTGTCCTCGACAGCGGAAAACCGACTTAGGACGGTGGTCTTGCCGAAAATCCAGTCTCGCAACCTGTTTGCTTTCTGATCGCGCCTTCCGGCTCTGCGATGGCCAGGAGGGTTGCGAAGATCCGCACGTCGCGCCGGGCATTGCACGGAGCGCGGCTGCGATCTCTCGTCTACTCCGGGGAGCGCTCAGCCCCCTGCCCTCTCGTTTTCGTCGTTACGCAACGTTGCCCTATCTGTCCCGCGGCTGACCGCCTTCCATTCCGAACAGCGTCGCATGAAGAAAAGCGCCCGTCCCGGAATGGCCCGAGGCGGGCGATGTGGCCGTCGTGGGCGCCGAGGCAGTTGACGGCACCGATCTTGGAGCCGCTCCCGGGCGTGACGCCCCCCCCAGATGCCCCCCTCCCCGTTTTCGAAGCTGAAGTGCATCTTTCCGGAGTTCCCGGTGATGTAGGCGTTGTCCTCGCCCCCTTCTCCCGTGACCGCAACGTCGTTGAAGTTATTGGTGACGTCCATCGGGGCGGAGCGGTCGTTCAGATTGCCCGTCTCGAGGTTATAGTTCCCAATCGCCCCGGAGTCGCCGACCACTGATGCTCGCGTGCTGTCGTCCGTCGCGGCTGCGTCACAGAGGTCGTTGCTATTGCCAGTGGGTCCACCGTCAAAAACCGTCGTCCACCCCTTGACGAGCCGCTTCACCAGAAGGCCCCCCCGACCGAGACGCGCCCGCTGGGGGATGCACACCACGTCATGGAGCGCACTCTTAGTCGGCGTCCCAGCCTTGTTTCACCTCGAGGATGCCTGAGGTCCCGCCAGAGACGCAGGGATGGTCGGATGGACGGCAATGACGTTCTTTGTCCCGCCCCGTATTGCTCCTGTCCAGGCTCGAAAACCCTCCGGATCCGTTGAGAGAGGCAGAGGACGGATCGAGGGCGCCGGAGCCGAAGGCCTCCTCGACGCCACCGAGCTTCACTGAGCGGGGGCTCTTCCTGCACCGTAGACGGCCCGCAGGGTGCCCGTCCATGTGCTTGCGGAATTCAAAACTGGCACAAGTGACACCTGTCTAACTGCAGAAAAATACCATTACCGAAAAAGGGGTTACACGTATATTCAATTTTTATCCCAGATGCACGGACACACTTCGCGTATTTCGAGTAGGCGATAGTGTCCTTTTTCTTACTGTACGTAGGGATAATCCTTGATGAGAGAGCTCCTTGGCGTACTCGCCCTGTCCATGTTTCTCGTGTTGACTGCAGACGCTCAGCCGGCGGGGGTCTGGAAGCATCGCTTCACCGACCACACGGTCTACCTCAAGATTGAGCCGCCCCTCCTTGAGGTCTGGCGCGTCGATGACCGGGGGACGTGCATGATGCTCCCCAGTGTCGTCCAGTGGGAGAAAGGGAGCATCATTCACTCGGCTGGCACGAGGTGGGGCGTGAGCGAGCACTCCGACTCGATCACTGTCGCTCTGCCGGACACAACGCTGGGCTACCAGCGGACGATAATTAACCCGAGCAAGCAGTGCAGCAGGCCGGAGGAAATTTGACCGTTGGGGCGGGCCCGCGCGCAGGAGGAGCCCCACGGGCCCTGCTGCCTGTCGTTGCGACCTTCGCGACGCAGTCGAGAGTTTCGGTGGGGATCCCGGAGGACCAGGAAATTGGCCTTGCATCCCGGTGCCAGCCGGCCCGTAGCGCGGCAGGGGTAAAGGCACCCGGTGCGGCCCGGACCCACAAACCGCAGCAGTGTCGCCAGGATAGGCCAACCGGTCGCGGGGAGGCTTGTCAGACTCTCGACCGGCCACCGGTGAAAGGCATCCTCGGTCCCGGCGCTGGTAGCGATGTGCCGCAGTTCCGGGGCGTCAGTAACCGGCCGTCCAGAGCCGTGTCACGCCGGAGCCCCCTGTAGTGCCGCCGGAGGTACGGACGTGAAGCCGGGCGTCGCCGGCGACATTGAAGATCGGAAGCAGGCGCCTTGCCAGCTCGCTGCTACAATTTCGGAAGCAGCCGGCGCGGGAAACCTCGTTTCTCCTCGCCCTGTTCTCGGGCGAAGACGGATGGGCTTTTCGTCCTCCGGCCGCCAGCGGACGGAGAGGTTCCGACGAAGCCCCCGGAACGACCGCCATTCAGGCTACAACCGGGCATTGACCGCAGACGGACACGTCGTAGACCGGAGTCCCATGGAGCCTCTAACCGGCGAGAACGGCCCCGTGGGAAGTCGAATCCGCCAGAACGGGTCTCTGGGCGACAGGACCCCGGAGGCAATCCCCATCCCACCCGCCCGATCCACTGAGACCACCCGCTAGGGCCGCGTGCAATCGGAGGTAGCCCGATGGGCACCGATGGG